>JAYSLR010000641.1:0-1926 GCA_043725365.1 Rhizobacter sp.
TGAACGCGACCAGCACGCCGAACGCGATGCCGACCTCGCGCAGCGCGACCCAGGCGCGGCGCTCGGGCGCCACGTCGCGCATGATCGGGATGAACACCGGCAGGCTGCCCAGCGGGTCCAGCACCAGCAGCAGCAGGATGAACGCAGAAAGGAAGCTGTGCTCCATGCGCCGCCATTGTGGCGCACGACCCGGCGCGCGGCGGGCCTGCGCCGCGGCCGCGGCAACGCCCGCGCGCGCATCTGAATATCATCCGCTCTTCCCCGCCGGACGTCCCGCGTCGTTTCCCCATGGTTCAGCTCGCCCTGAAGCGCCCGTACACCTTCATCGTGATGGCGATGCTGATCGTGCTGGCGACGCCGTTCGCGCTGCTGAGGATGGCCACCGACATCTTCCCCGAGATCAACATCCCGGTCATCAGCATCATCTGGAACTACACCGGCCTGTCCGCGCAGGAGATGGGCCAGCGCCGCGTGACCTCGGTGTTCCTGGTCAAGGCGCTCGGCGGCGACTGGCAGCGCGGCGCGCGCGAGCGGCAGGCGCGAGCGCCGTAGTATTCAACTTTTCGGGAGGCGCGATGCAACTCATCGGCATGCTGGATTCGCCCTACGTGCGCCGCGTCGCGGTCTCGCTGCAGCTGCTCGGCCTGCCGTTCGAGCACCGGTCGGTCTCGGTGTTCCGGGGCTTTGCCGAGTTCCAGGCGATCAACCCGGTCGTCAAGGCGCCGACCCTGGTCTGCGACGACGGCACGGTGCTGATGGACTCGACGCTGATCCTCGAGTATGCCGAGGCACTGGCCGCACCGCACCGCAGCCTGATGCCCGCGGGCCTCGCCGAGCGCCGGCAGGCGCTGCGCGTGCTCGGCCTGGCGCTGGCGGCCTGCGAGAAGAGCGTGCAGATCGTCTACGAGCACAACGTCCGGCCGCCCGAGCGCCTGCACCAGCCGTGGCTGGATCGCGTGACCGGGCAGCTGCGCGTCGCGTGCACGGCGCTCGAGGCCGAACTCGCGCGCCGGCCGCTGCCCACGACCAGTGCGACGATGGACCAGGCCGGCCTCAGCACCGCGGTGGTCTGGCAGTTCATCCGGCAGGCCACGCCCGAGGCGGCACCGGCCGATGCGTATCCCGCGCTGCAGGCCTACTCGGCCACCGTCGAGCGCTTGCCGGAGTTCGCCGCCGCACCGCACGGGGACGGCGTCTACCGCGCCCGCCCGCCAGGCGCCGCGGCGCCGTAGCCGGCGCCCGGCGCTCAGGGCGCGGTGGGTGCCGCCGGTGCGGCCGCCTCGCCCGGCGCCGTGTGCATCACGCGCTGCGGGAACGGGATCTGCACGCCCTGCGCGTCCAGCACGTCCAGCACCGCGAGATTGACGTCGGAGCGCACGTTGCCGTGGCCGTTCTCCGGATCGGCGATCCAGTACGCCAGCGTCAGGTTCAGGCCGTCGGCGCCGAACTCGGCCAGCTGCACCGCCGGGCCGGGCTGGGCCAGCACGCGCGGCACGGCGCCCATCGCCGCTTCCAGCCGCGGGGCGAGCGCGCGCAGATCGGTGCCGTAGGCGACCTGCACCGTGCTGGTGAGCGCGACCTTCGAGTCGGCCAGCGTCGCGTTCTCGACGCGCTGCGTGATCAGCATCTCGTTCGGCACGATCGACTCGCGCCCGTTCAGCGCGCGGATCACGCTGTAGCGCGTGCGGATGTCGGTGATGCGGCCCTCGAACCCGTCGACCTTGACCATGTCGCCGATGCGCAGCGAGCGCTCGGCCAGCACGACGAAGCCGCTGACGTAGTTGGCCGCGATCTTCTGCAGCCCGAAGCCCACACCGACGCCGATCGCGCCGCCCAGCACCGACAGTGCGGTCAGGTCGATGCCCACCGCCGACAACGCGAACATCAGCCCGACGAACAGCAGCAACGCGCGCACGATGCTGGCCG
>JAYSLR010000642.1:0-13122 GCA_043725365.1 Rhizobacter sp.
CTCTGCTTGTCGTAGGCGACGAGCAGAGCAACGACATCGCGCAGGGGGTCGACCACGCCAGCGACGACCACCTCAACACCGGCGCCGGCGACCAGGGTCTGATGTTCGGTTACGCCTGCGACGAGACGCCCGAGCTGATGCCCGCGCCGATCTACTACGCGCATCGCCTGGTCGAGCGCCAGGCGCAGTTGCGCAAGGACGGCCGCATGCCGTTCCTGCGCCCCGATGCGAAGAGCCAGGTGACGATGCGCTATGTGGACGGCAAGCCGCACTCGATCGACACCGTGGTGCTCTCGACCCAGCACAGCCCCGACCAGAGCGAAACGCCGAAGACGATGAAGGCCTCGTTCGTCGAGGCGGTCATCGAGGAAATCATCAAGCCGGTGCTGCCGAAGGAGTGGCTGAAGGACACCAAGTACCTGATCAACCCGACCGGGCGTTTCGTCATCGGCGGTCCGCAGGGCGACTGCGGCCTGACCGGCCGCAAGATCATCGTCGACACCTACGGCGGCGCGTGCCCGCACGGCGGCGGCGCGTTCTCGGGCAAGGACCCGAGCAAGGTCGACCGCTCGGCCGCCTACGCCGCCCGTTACGTCGCGAAGAACATCGTCGCGGCCGGTCTCGCGCGGCAATGCCAGATCCAGGTCGCGTACGCGATCGGCGTGGCCCGGCCGATGAACATCACGGTCTACACCGAAGGCACCGGCGTCATCAGCGACGAGAAGCTGTCGGCGCTGGTGGCCGAGCACTTCGACCTGCGACCGAAGGGCATCATCCAGATGCTCGACCTGCTGCGCCCGATCTACGAGAAGACGGCGGCCTACGGCCACTTCGGGCGCGAGGAGCCGGAGTTCACCTGGGAACGCACCGACAAGGCCAAGGCGCTGCGCGCGGCGGCCGGGCTGTAGGCCGAACTGGCGCGGCGCGGCGCGATGCGGTACCGGCGGGCGACTTCGGTCGCCCGTTGTCGTTTGCGCAGGTGCTGCATAACGCGGTCATAACGCGCCGCTGCCTACAGTGGTCTGGCTCCCAACCACCTTCGAAGGACAAGCGCATGGACACACGAATCAGAACCCTCGTTGCCGCGGCCGCATTTGCCCTGGCCGGTGCGGCCCATGCGCAACTCGTCTTCTCCAGCGATTTCGAGACAAGCTCGCCTGCCTCCCTGAATGCCGGCACCGCGACCCTGACGGGGGTGCAGGGCTACGCCGGGCTTGGCCAGCCGGGCAATCAGTTCGGCGGTCAGTTCTTGCGCAGCGCCACGGCCAACAAGGTGACGCTGACGCTGGCGGGCCTGCCGTCCCATGACGCGCTGAGCGTCCAGTTCCTGTTCGCCGCGATCGATTCGCTGGACGGCACCGGCACCTTCCCCGCGGGCGACTATTTCCGCATCGACATCGACGGCGTCACGGCCTTCCGCGAATCGTTCGCAAACGCCGTCGACAGCCAGATCCAGTCCTATGTCTCGCCGCCGGGCGTCGAGCTCGCGCGCAAGGTCGACTTGGGCTTTGGTGGCCCGGGTGGCTATTACCGCGACAGCGCCTACGACCTCGGCGCCGACCCGCGTTTTCAGCAATTTGCCCACACCGGTTCGAGCCTGACGCTCGAATTCTGGATGGAAGGGGTCGGCTTGCAGTCGCTGGACGACGAATCGTGGGCGATGGACAACCTGCGGGTCACCGCCTTCAACACGACGGCGCCGGTGCCGGAACCCTCGACCTACGCGCTGATGCTCGGCGGGCTGGGTGGCATGGTATGGCTGGTTCGGCGGCGCCGATCGCACTGAGCCTGCTTGTTCACGCGCAGTGTGCGGTCAGCGCGATCAACTCGCGGTTGATCGTGACCTGGTCGCCGCCGTCGTTGCGCTGCGAACGCCGGTTCAGCGCAGCACGCTATGCAGCGCCAGCAACTCGCGATTGACCGGGTTGCGGCGCAGGAAGCTCTCGCGAAACGGCTCGGGCACGTGGTCCGACGCCAGCGCCGTGACCCATTGCCGCCCATGCGCGAGCGCCCGGCGTGCTTCTTCCTCGCGGCCCAGGCCGATGTAAACCCGTCCTGCCGCCCACCAGAGTTCACCGAGATAGAAGCTGTCAGGTTGGTGGTCGCGCTCCAATGCGGTGGCTGCCTCGACATGGACGAGCGCACGCGCCCAGGCACACTGGTCGGCAGCGCGAGTGGCAGCACGCACATGGGCGCCCATGGCCAGGCCCAGACGCTCTTGCATCGAAGCCCAGCTCGCGAGGCTGGCCGCCATGGCCTCGCCCTCGTCGGCAGGCACGACGCGCGCCGCGAACAGGCTGCCCGTGCGGTGGTACACATCGTCCCGATCCGGCAGTGCTGCCAGGGCCTCGCGCATCGGCGTGAGGGCGTCGCCCGCAAGGTGCCAAGCCAGCTCGCCCTGCATGACGCGTCGGAACATGGCGATTCCCGGCGGCAGCCCGTGCGCTTCGCCCGTCAGCAGAGGCTGCGCGCGCGCCGGTTGTCCGAGAAACAGAAACAGCAGCGCCAACCGGTGTTGCGTCATGGCGATGTCGGACGCCGAGCCCTCGGTTGAGAATCCGGCCAGCAGTTCCTCGAACAGTGGCAGTGCCTCGGCATAGCGGCCCAGGTCGCGCAGTCGGTGCGCAAGCGAGATCTCCGACTGCATCAGTCGAAGGCGCCCCACCCGGCCGGTCGAGAGCGCAATCTGCCGTGCCTGCAAGAACAGTTCGCAGGACTCGCGAACATGCCCGATCCGGCCCAGCCCACCCGCGGCGTTGGCCATCGATTGCCACAGCAGATCCGGCCGACTCGCCTGACGCGCCAGCGCCTGACAGAGCTGCCAGCCGCGCGCGGCGTCGCGCAGGCGCCCGTCGCAGTCGAGCGCCAGCGAGCGCGCCATCGCGTACTCCCAACGATCCTCGAGACTGGCATGCGAATCGACCCAGCCCTGGCAAGGTTCCAGCACCGCCACGCCTTCGGCGGCACGTCGCGCATCCAGGAGCGCTCCCGACCAGGCCAGCGCGAAGCGCAGTTCCAGCTCGGGCCGGGCCTGCGCGCGCGCCGCCTGCACCGCCGTCGGCGCCAGGCGCAGCACCACGTCGATCTCGCTGCGCATCATGGCCAGTTCGAGTTGGGCGCCCAGCGCGCTCAGGCGCTGCGCGTCGTCGCGTGCGGTGCACTGCAGTTCAGCCACAGCGGTTTGCGCTTCCCCACCGAGATCGTGGTTGACCAGCACGGTGGCACGCTGCAGCAGTGCGTCGAAGCGTGCGTCGGCATCGCCCGCTTGCTCGAAGCAGCGGGCGGCCTGGCCCAGCAACCGGCATTGCTCGGCACTGCGTCCGGCGTCGAGCGCACGCAGCGCGGCTTTCAGGTACGCCTGGCCGGCCGGACCCCAGCGCTGGGCCCGTGCCCAGTGTCCGGCCAGCAGAGCCTGCTCGCCACCATGCTGGCCCAGGAATTCGGCGATCTCGGCGTGCAGCTGACGCGCCACTGGAGCGGGCACCGAAGCCAGCGCCGATTCGTAGATCAGATCGTGGGCGAATGCCCCTTCGCGCAGGACCTGGGCGGCCTCGAGCTCGGCCCAGGGGTCTGCCAGATCCAGCGTGCGTTTACCCAGCACGTGTGAGGCCAGCTCGATTGAGAAGTCGGGGGCCGCCACCGCTGCGCAGCGCGCCAGTTGAACCGCCGCCTGCGAGAGCTGACCGATGCGCCGTTCAATCAACTGGTGCAGGCTGCGCGCCACGGGCAGCCGCGCCGGCAGCGGCACCTCGGCGCCGCCATGGTCGCGAGCAAACCAGGCCTTCACGGTCTCCAGCAGATACAGCGGGTTGCCGCCGGAATGGCGCAGCAACGCCTCGGCGGCGCTGGCGCCTCGGAGCGTGTCGATGCCCAGTGAATCGACGAGATCGATCACCTGCGCCAGCGTGAGTGGTTCGAGTGGCACGCACACGACGTCGGGCTGCGTGAGCAGCTCGTCGAGCAGGCTGCGCCCGCCTTCCCTCAACTCGGCCGGCCGCGCGGCGACGAGCCAGTGCCTCTTGGACGCGGCAATCACATAGCGAAGCAGCTCGATGCTGGCATCGTCGGCGAAGTGCAGGTCGTCGAACACGATGCCGTCCAGTGCGAGGCTGTCGCTGTCGAGCGCCGCACTCACGGCGTTGAAGAACCGCACCTGATCTTCCTGCCCCCGAGGCGCAGGTACGTCGCCCAGTTCGGGCAGCAAGCGCGCGAGTTCACTTCGCAAGGGCGCGTCGAGGGCGCGCAGGGTCTGGCCCGGCACTTCGCGCAGCAGGCGCGAGAACGCGGCATAGACCACGTGCTCGTCGCCCGGCCTCGCGCTGGCCACCAGCGTGCGGCCGCGCGCGCGTGCGAAGTCGCCGATGAGCCGGCTCTTGCCCATGCCGCCATCGCCGACAACCACCGCGCGGTGGCCATCGTCCCAGGCCTCGTGGAGCGCCTGCCATGCGACCTCGCGGCCGATCAGACGGGGCGGACGCGACACCGAAGCGGGCACCCTGAGGTGCGACACCGCCGCGCTGCCCTCGGCGGCGGCGCCGGTGGTGGAGTGCTCGATGCTGGCCAGCAGCGCCAACGTCTCTGGCGATGGCTGGGTACCGATCTCGTTCTTCAACGCCTGTTCGCAGCGGTCGAAGGCAATCAGCGCCGCGGCCCGGTCGCCTGCCACATAGTGCAACCGCATCACTCGCCGGTGTGCCGCCTCCGAGAGCGGTTCGAGCGCCAGCAACTCGTGTGCGTGCGAGAGCGCATCGGCATGGTCGCCGGTTCGCTCGGCGAGTTCCGAGAACTCGATCAACGACTGGCCCAGTCGAGCGCGGCGCCTGCTGCGTTGTTGCGCGAGCCATCCATCGAGTTCGGCGCCGAAGGCCTGCGTGGCATCGCCCAGTACGCTGTCCGAATCGTGCAGGTCGTGGATCACGCCCTCGGCAAGCCGCAGCGTCGCGCTGCCGGTCACCAGTTCCACACCGAGCTGCTTCTTCAGCTGAAACAAGCGCTGGCGCAGGGCATTGCGCGCCGCTTCGGGCTCGCTTCCGGGCCACAGCATCTGTGCCAGGCGCGTGCGCAGCGTCGGCCCTTCGAGAGCGAGCCAGGCGAGCAGAGCGGCGTCGCGCGGCGCAAGCGCGATGCCGCTGCCACCGGCATCAATGAAACGGGGCGAGGCGGCGAGTTGGAGTGGCATGGCAGCGGCAGTCCGGACAATGCTAGCCGCATATGCAACGTATCGACATCACGGTCAGGGTGGTGAGTGGGCGCGGCCTGCGAGAGGCATGCTCACGTCCCGCTTGTCGCCGCATCTCTCAGCACTGCGGTGTCAGATCGGGCTATCTGAAATCATTCGCCCAGATGTCGTAGCGTGTGGGATTCCTCCGCGGCCACACGGCAATGGCTTGGCCATTGCCGTTCATGGCAATCTGAGGGTTGAATGCCTGACCCGTTCGCAGGTTGCCAGGCTCGATCTGCGTGGCTGTTCCCCATCCCGCGCCCACTGTGTAGCGCGTGGCCCAGATGTCCGTGAACGAACTGGCATCGGTCAGTTGCCAAACCGCGAGGGCGTTGCCGGCGCTGTCCATGCCAAGGCTGACGCTGGCCGCACCACTCCCGACGGGGTGTGTTTCGATCACGGCCTCGGTGCCCCAACCAGCGCCTGCCACATAGCGAGCCGCGTAGATGCTGAAGGATCCGAACGCACCTTGGTTCCATACCGCAATCGCGTTGCCGGAGGCGTCGAAGGCGATCTTTGGCAGATTGGACTGGTGTGTGGGGTTGCCGGTCTGGATCAGCGTGGCCGAACCCCAGCCCGTACCCCCCACATACCGACTGGCCCAGATGTGGTCGGTCGAAGTGGTCACATCGAATTGAGCCCACACGGCGATGGCCGTGCCACTTGAATCGGCGGCGATCCTGGGGTCGCGACCCGAACTTGTGCTGTCGCTTTGAACCGACCCCGCCGTCCCCCATCCTGCGCCCGCGACAAAACGGTTGCCCCAGACGTTGGTGATCGAGCCGTTGTATTGCGTCCATGCGACGAACGCGTTCCCTGCAGCGTCCATTGCAACTTGAGGCGTCACATGGTTGCCATTCGGGTTGCCGCTGCCAATCTGGATTGCCGTTGCCCAGCCCGTGCCCACCACATGGCGATTGGCCCAAATGGTCGTGCTTGAGAACGACGACAGCTCCCACACCACGATCGCATTGCCGTTGCCGTCCATGGCGATGCGGGGCAATTGGTCGTCACCTGCACTCGGGCCGTTGGTTTCGATCGCAGCAGGCGCACCCCAGCCCGCGCCCACCAGGTAGCGGTTCGCCCAGATGTTGTTGCGCCCGTTGACATCGCGCTGCTGCCATACGGCCGTGGCGTTGCCATTCGCATCGATGGCGACTTGGGGCAGGGCGGCATCGCCCGGGTCTGATTCGATCAGCGTGGCCGTGCCCCAGCCTGTGGCTGCAAGATATCGGTTGGCCCAAATGTTGTTGCGCGTGCCGTCGAACTGATGCCACACGGCCATGCCGTCGCCGGCGGAATTGAACGCGATTTGGGGTCCGGCAGCGTCGCCCAGGTTGTCAACCTCGATCAGGCTTGCTGTCTGCCAACTGGCAGCGGCGGGGGCCGACGCGGTCACCGTCAGCGTGGCAACAGTGCTGCTTGCCGTTCCCGCGCTGTTGCTGGCCAGCGCATGGTATTGATGTCCGCTGTCTGCCACGGTGGTGGCCGGTGTGGTGTAGCTGGCGGAGGTCGCGCCATTGATATCGACCCAGGTGCTGCCGGCGTCGGTTGACAACTGCCACTGCCAGGTGGGGGTGGGCACGCCGCTGGCGGTGGCGCTGAAAGTGGCGGAGCTGGGTGCGGTCACGCTCTGGCTGCCGGGCTGCGTCGCGATCGCCGGCGCTTGCGCTGCCGGATTCACTGTCAACTGCACCGCGTTGCTGGTCGCGTTGCCCGCGCTGTTGCTGGCCACGGCGCGATAGCGTTCGCCGCTTTGCGACAGCGTGGCCGGGCCGGTGTTGTAGGTTGAGGCCGTCGCGGCGGCGATGTCGACCCAGGTCGCACCGTTGTCGGTCGAGCGCTGCCATTGCAGCGTCGGCATTGGGGTGCCCGTGGCCACGACCGTGAAGCTTGCGGCGCTGCCGGCGGTCACCGCCTGATCGACCGGCTGTAGCGCGAGGGTCGCGGCGACAGGCGCCGGGTTCACCGTCAGCACCACGGTGGCACTGGTTACGCTGCCCGCGCTGTTGCTGGCCACCAGCTGATAGCGCTGCCCCGTCATCGCGAGCGCCGTGGCACCCGTCGAGTACGAGGCCGAGGTTGCGCCAGCGATGTCGGACCAAGTGGCGCAGATCGGGTTCGCGTCCGCGCAACGCTGCCACTGGTAGGTGCTCGGCGAGCCGGACACGGTGACGTCGAATCCGGCCGCACCGGGTGCCGTGACTTGCTGGGATGCGGGTTGCACCGTGATCGCAAGAGCCGCCGTCGCCGGTGGCGGCGCGGTACCTCCACCGCCGCAACCGCTCAGCCAGCCTGCGAACCCCGCCATCAACAGTGTTCTGAGCCATCTGGTCAGCATTGCCGCTCTCCTTGCTCGGACCGACACGGCCCGCTTGAGTGCCTTTGTAGTGAGGGCGGCGTTATGAAGGCGTTATGGCGGAGCCTTGAGCCGCGCGCCGCGGCGCGGTCGCCGGTAAGGTAGTGCAGCCGCATGACACGCCAGTGCGCCTGCTCCGACAGCGGCTCGAGCGCGAGCAACTCGCCGGCATGGGTGAGCGCGTCCGCGTGGTCCTGCGCCTGTTCGGCCATGACGCACAGCTCGATCAGCGACTGGCGCAGGCGCACGCGTCGGCGCTCTCGCTGACGCGCCAACCAGATGCCGTAGTCGAGCCCGAGATCGTGCGGTGTATCGCTGAGCGCGGCGGCATGTTCGCGGCATCGCGTTCCCGCACCCTGCATCGCGCGCAAGTCGGCATGATTGCGGCATGACGGCCCTCACCCTCGACGACCTGCGGCGCTACGCGCTGGCGCGCACCCTCTTCAGGCCCACCACGCTCGGCCGGGCCATCGACAAGCTCGGCTTCGTGCAGGCCGACCCGATCCGCGCGCCGGCGCGCGCCCAGGACCTGACGCTGCGGCACCGCGTGACCGACTACCGCGCCGGCGACCTCGAGCGGCGCTACGCGCGGCTCGGCATCGAGGAGGATTTCTTCGTCAACTATGGCTTCCTGCCGCGCCGCCATCAGGCCTTGATGCACCCGCGCACACCACGCGTGGCCTGGACGCCGGCCCGCCGCGCCCAGGCCGACGCGGTGCTCGCGTTCATCCAGGCGCGCGGTGCGGCGCACCCGCGCGAGGTCGACGCGCATTTCGCGCACGGCAAGGCGCTGAACTGGTTCGGCGGCTCCTCGAACGCGAGCACGCAACTGCTCGACACGATGCACTACCACGGGCTCCTGCGGGTGGCGCGGCGCGAGGGCGGCACGCGCGTCTATGCGGCGCGCGACGGCGATGCGACGCCACCAGACGTCGAGACCGCCCGCGCGCGCATGGACGCGCTCGTCGATCTGGTGGTGCGCAAGTACGCGCCGTTGCCGCTGGCCACGCTCGGGCAGCTCATCAGCCACCTGCGGGGCGGCGCGCCGCAATGGACGAGCCAGCGGGCCGCCGCGCTGGCGCGCGCCAGGGAGCGCCTCGCGCACACGCGGCTCGACGGCGTGCACTGGTATTGGCCGGCGGACGAGAACCCGCGCTCGGCGCGCTGGCGGCCCGACGAGGCCGTGCGCCTGCTGACGCCCTTCGACCCGGTCGTCTGGGACCGGCGCCGCTTCGAGATGTTCTGGGGTTGGGCTTATCGTTTCGAGGCGTACACGCCGGCACCGAAGCGCAAGCTGGGCTACTACGCGTTGCCACTGCTCTGGCACGAACGCGTGATCGGCTGGTCCAACGTCGTCGCGAACGACGGCGGCGTGAGTGCCCAGTTCGGCTTCAGCGCGGGCCGTGCGCCACGCGACGGACGATTCCGTGCCGAGCTCGCGCTGGAGCTTGACCGGTTGCGCGCGTTCCTCGTGCGCGACGAGTGAACCGGGCTGGGGATCAGTGCGTCGGCGCGGTGGGCAGCGGCTTCTGACCGGTCGCGAGCAGTGCAGCCAGCGCCAGCACCGCCACCGAACACGCGAGGCCGCCGCGCAGGCCGCCTAGCCCGTCGGCGACCCAGCCCACCAGCGTCGGCCCGACGATCTGGCCGGCCGCGAACACGATCGTGAACGCGGAAATTCCCGCCGGCCAGGCCGACGCCGGCAGGTTGTGGCGCACCAGCGCGGTCGTCGCTGCGACCACCGACAGGAACACACCGCCGAACAGCAGCCCCGACGCGAACACCGCGACCGGGTGCGCGCTGAGCACCGGCAGCACGGTGGCCAGCGCGAGCAGCGCGTTCAGCAGCCGCAGCGCGCCGCCGCCGCGGTGGCGCTGCAACAGGCCGGCCCAGATCCACGACGAGGCCAGCACCGCCAGGCCGAGCAGGGCGTAGAACACCGTGATGGTCGTGCTGCCGAGCCGCTCCTCGCGCAGCAGCGTGACGACGAAGGTCATGTAGCCGATGTAGCCCAGCCCGAACAGGAAGTACGACACGAGCCCGAAGGCGAGGGGCGACCACGCCAGCGGCGCGTGGGCCGACGGCGCCGCGCGGGCCGGGTCGAGCCCGCGTGTGGCCGCGCCGGTGACCAGCGTGGCGACGCCCGCCGCGGCACCCAGCGCGATCCAGGCCCATTGCCAGGCATGCGGCGACGGCAGTGAGCTGAGCGGCGGGACCAGCAGCGCCGAGATCACGATGCCGATGCCGGTGCCGCCGTAGTAAAGGCCGAGCACCAGCCCCGCCGAGGGCGTGCGGCCCGCCGCGGCCGCGCCGGCCTGCGGTGCGCGCCCGCTCAGGCGCGCCGCCATCAGCCCGCCCGAGATGAAGGTGGCGGCGCTCGCCATGCCGGTCAGGCCACGCAGCAGGTAGAGAGCGGCGTCGCTCGTGACCGCGCCGTGCGCCGCGAGCAGCAGTGCCGAGCCCGCGCCGCCGGCGAGCAGCGCGTGGCGCGCGCCGAAGCGGCGCAGCCAGCTGGGCGCGAGCAGCGCCCCGGCGAGGTAGCCGGCGGCATTGACGGTGTTCATCGCGCCGGCGGTCAGGTAGCTCCAGCCCAGGTCGGCGCGCATCGGCGGCAGCAGCAGCGCATACGAGAAGCGCGCCAGGCCGAGCGATACCGCCGCGGCCAGCGCCAGCGCGGCGGCGATCACGAGGGTCGGGAGTTCGCGCGGCGGGCGCGGCGGATCAATGGGCATCGGCATGAGCAGGGTGATCGCACCGCAGCGGTGCAGCGGGCCGCAGTCTTGCACACTGCCGTGCATGAATGCTTCGCCGCGCGACCTTGTCCTACCGACGCCTGCGCTGCTCGACGATGGTTTGGCGCGCCCGGGTCGGGTCAAATCGTCGGCGTTGCGAATTCAATCCGACCGACCCATGCCAGATACCGCCACCCCGACGAAGCCTGCCGCGCCGAGCGCCGCGGCCGTGCCCGTGCCGCGCTCGCGGACCTTCGACGTCGATTGCGCGCTGTCGTACCAGGTCAACGGGCCGACCGACTTCCTGTTCCAGGTTCACGTGCTGGACGGCATGGACCAGCAGGTGCTCGACGAGTCGCTGCTGATCACGCCGGACCTGCCGCGGCATGTCTACGCCGATCCGAGCGTCGGCCATCGCTTCCTGCGCCTGCACGCCGACGCCGGTCCGCTCGAGCTGCGCTACCGGGCGCGGGTGCAGCGCACGCCCATGCCGATCGACACCGCGGCGCCCGAGATGCCGATCGCCGATCTCCCCGACGAACTGCTGCACAACCTGAACCCGACGCGCTACTGCGAGTCCGACCACCTGAGCCATGCCGCGCAGAAGATCTTCGGTGGCCAGCCGCGCGGCCACGCGCGCGTGCAGGCCATCATCGACTGGATCCAGGCCAACATCGACTACCAGGTCGGCACGTCGCTGCCGACCACGACCGCGCGCGACGTGTTCGTGCAGCGCGTCGGCGTGTGCCGCGACTTCGCGCACCTCGGCGTGACCTTCTGCCGCGCGCTGAACATTCCGGCGCGGCTGGTCGTTGGCTATGCGCGATTCGACGAGCCGCCGCCGGATTTCCACGCGATGTTCGAGGCCTGGCTCGGCGGCCACTGGGTGCTGTTCGACCCGACCCAGCTGTCGCCGGTCGACGAGCTGATCCGCATCGCGGTCGGGCGCGATGCGAAGGACGTGGCCTTCGCGACGATCTTCGGCCCGGCGACGATGACGGCGATGGCGCCGCTGGTCGAGCCGGTCGACTGAACGCTGACTGAATGAACGCTCAGCGCGGCGCGAGCAGGCGTCGGGCCACCTCGGCGAAGCCGGCGCCGCGCGCGCCCTGCGTCAGGTAGGCCGGCCAGGTCGTCAGGGCGTCGGCGAATGCCATCAGGTTGGCCACGCCGACGCTGAGCGGGAAGTGGCCGAACATCAGCTGGTCGTTGGTCGAGTCGCCGACGTAGACCCAGCGTTCGCGCTCGCGTTCGAGCTCGCGCCCCAGCAGGCGCTGCACGATCCAGCGTGCGCCGCTGAGCTTGGTGTGGGCGCCGAACCAGCCGTTGATGTGGATCGAGCTGACGGTCGCGTTCATGCCTTCGCCGCGCATCAGCGCCACGACCGCGGCGACCTGGGCCTCGCTCAGGTGCGCGAACTCGGCGTGGTCGATCGCGATGTCGGTGACGCGGCCGGCGCTGTCGCGCGCCAACGCCGTGCCGGGCAGCTCGCGCAGCACGCGCGCCGCGACCTCGCGCAGGCGCAGCGCATGGCGCGCGCGGGTCGCCGCGTCCTGCGCGTACTCGATCGCCAGCGTGTCGCCGTCGCGGAACAGCGCCACCGCGCCGTTCTCGGCGACGATCGCGTCGATCGGCCAGGCCATCGCGAACGGCTCGCTCCAGCCCATCGGCCTGCCGGTGATCGCGATCACCGGCAGACCCGCCGCCTTCAGCTGCGCCAGCGCCTGCAACGCGTCGGGCGTGATCGCGCCGGCGGTCGTCAGCGTGTCGTCGACGTCGGTCAGCACACCGCGCACGGCGCGGGCGTCGGCGTCGGGCAGATCGGCCCAGGGGCGGGGAGAAGTCACGCTCATGCCGAAGTCTTGCACAGGGTTTTGCGCGCCTGCCGGCGGCCGACTACAATCGAGCCACTTTCCGAGGAGCGTTGCAAGGTCCCGCGGCTGACACGTCAGCAGGCGTCCCCAGGCTCGGAATGCATGTTGCAACCGCGCTCACCCGCACGATTCGATCCTCGTGGGTGAGTTCCAACTTCCCTTCGAAGACGCGTGCGGGTTCCTCAATTCCTGGAGCCCGATATGAACGCCGTTCTGAAACCCGCCGCCGATTTCGCCATTGCCGACCCCTCGCTCGCCGCCTGGGGTCGCAAGGAAATCAAGATCGCCGAGACCGAGATGCCCGGCCTGATGTCCATTCGCGAAGAGTTCGCGAAGACGCAGCCGCTCAAGGGCGCGCGCATCACCGGCAGCATCCACATGACGATCCAGACCGCGGTGCTGGTCGAGACGCTGCAGGCGCTCGGCGCAAGCGTGCGCTGGGCCTCGTGCAACATCTTCTCGACCCAGGACCACGCCGCCGCGGCGCTCGCGGCCAACGCGGTCGGCACGCCGGTGTTCGCGCACAAGGGCGAGACGCTCGCCGAATACTGGGACTTCACGCACCGCATCTTCGAGTTCGGTGCCAAGGGCACCGACGGCGAAGGCCCGAACATGATCCTGGACGACGGCGGCGACGCGACGCTGCTGATGATCCTGGGCCAGCGTGCCGAGAAGGACGCGTCGGTGATCAGCAAGCCGACCAGCGAGGAAGAGACCTGCCTGTACGCCGCGATCAAGGCCAAGCTCGCCGTCGACCCGACCTGGTACACGCGCAAGGCCGCGCAGATCATCGGCGTGACCGAAGAGACGACGACCGGCGTGCACCGCCTGAAGGAGATGAGCGCGAAGGGCACGCTGCCGTTCCGCGCGATCAACGTCAACGACAGCGTCACGAAGAGCAAGTTCGACAACCTGTACGGCTGCCGCGAGTCGCTG
>JAYSLR010000643.1:0-3364 GCA_043725365.1 Rhizobacter sp.
CCGCGATCGGTTACGCGCCGCCGACTTCCATCGAGACCGGAGTCGCGCGTTTCGTTGACTGGTACCGAACACAATACGCGGGCGGGATTGCAGCATGAATGATGTTGTCGCAGTCGTGGGGCTGGGCTACGTCGGCTTGCCGCTGGCGGTCGCATTCGGCAAGAAGCTGCGCACTATCGGTTATGACCGCTCGCAGGAGCGGGTGGCCGCCATCGGCCGCGGCGAAGACCATAGCGGCGAGCTGGCGGCTGACGAACTGCGCGCCGCGAAAACGCTGTCTGTCACCGCCGACGCCGCGGCGCTCAAGGAAGCCGATTTCGTCATCGTCGCCGTGCCCACGCCGGTGGACAAGGCGAACCAGCCCGACATGGAACTGCTGGTGTCCGCCTCGCGCACGGTCGGCGCGAACCTGAAGCACGGCGCGACGGTGGTGTTCGAGTCCACCGTGTACCCCGGCGCGACGGCGGACGTCTGCGTGCCCGCGCTGGAATCTGCCTCGGGCCTCAAATGGAAGCAGGATTTCCACGTCGGCTACTCGCCCGAGCGCATCAACCCGGGCGACCGCGAGCACACGCTCGCGCGCATCGTCAAAGTGGTGTCCGGCGATTCGCCGCGCACGCTGGAGCGTGTCGCGGCGCTCTACAGCGAAATCGTCCCGGCGGGGGTGCACCGCGCCGCCAGCATCGAGACCGCCGAAGCCGCCAAAGTAATCGAGAACACGCAGCGCGACCTGAACATCGCACTGATGAACGAATTGGCCATCATTTTCGACCGGCTTGGGCTGGATACGCGGGAAGTGCTGCGCGCGGCCGAGACCAAATGGAATTTCCTGCCGTTCCGGCCGGGGCTGGTCGGTGGTCACTGCATCGGCGTCGATCCCTACTACCTCACCCACCGGGCCGAGCAGGCAGGCTACCGGCCGCAGGTGATCCTCGCCGGGCGGCGCATCAACGACAGCATGGCGGGCTTCGTCGCCGGCAAGGCGGCCGCGCTGCTCGAGCAGAGGGGCAAGTCGCTGCGCGGTGCGACAATCAACCTGCTGGGGCTGACTTTCAAGGAAAACGTGACCGATCTGCGCAATTCCAAGGTGGCGGACCTGCGCGCGCAACTCGTCGCGCAGGGCGCGAAGGTGCATGTGCACGATCCGCGCGCCGACAAGGCGGAAGCGCAGCACGAATACGGCATCGCGCTCGAGGACTGGGAGGCGCTGCCGCGCGCCGACGCGCTGATCCTGGCGGTCGCCCACCGCGAGTACCGCCAGCGCCCGGCGGCGGACTTCCTCGCCAAGCTCGCGCCGGCGGGCTGCGTGGCCGACATCATGGGCGCGCTCGACCTCGATGCGCTGCGCGCCGCCGGCTGCAACTGCTGGCGGCTCTAGGGAATAAGCGGGAGAAGCGATGAAAAAGCCAAAACGCGCGCTAATCACCGGCATCACCGGCCAGGACGGCGCCTACCTGGCCGAGCTGCTGCTCGCCAAAGGCTACGAGGTGCACGGCATCAAGCGGCGCGCCTCGCTGTTCAACACCGAGCGCATCGACCACCTGTACGAGGACCCGCACGTCGACGGCCGGCGCCTCATCCTGCACTACGGCGACATGACCGACTCGATGGCGCTGATGCGCGTCATCGAGCTGGCGCAGCCGGCCGAGATCTACAACCTCGCCGCGCAGAGCCACGTCGCGGTGTCCTTCGAGGAGCCGGAGTACACCGCCAACGCTGATGGCCTCGGCGCGCTGCGCCTGCTGGAGGCGATCCGAATTCTCGGCATGGGCAAGACGACGCGCTTCTACCAGGCCTCGACCTCGGAGCTGTTCGGCCTGGTGCGCGAGACGCCGCAGCGAGAGACCACGCCCTTCCACCCGCGCTCGCCCTACGGCGTGGCGAAGCTCTACGCGCACTGGATCACGGTCAACTACCGCGAGGCCTACGGCCTGTTCGCCTCCACCGGCATCCTCTTCAACCACGAGTCGCCGCAGCGCGGCGAGACCTTCGTGACGCGCAAGATCACGCGCACGCTGGCGCGCATCTGCCTCGGCATGCACCACTGCCTGTACCTCGGCAACCTCGGCGCGCGGCGCGACTGGGGCCATGCGCGCGACTACGTCGAGGCGATGTGGCGCATCCTGCAGCAGAAGAAGGCCGACGACTTCGTCATCGCCACCGGCGTGCAGCACACGGTGCGCGAGTTCGTGGTCGCCGCGGCGCGCGAGTTGGGCATCACGCTGCGCTGGGAAGGCAAGGAGCGCGCCGAGCGCGGCATCGTGGCAAAGGTCGGCCGCGGCGTGAAGGGTGTCAAGCCCGGCCAGACCATCGTGCGCATCGACCCGCGCTACTTCCGGCCGGCCGAGGTGGAGACTCTGCTGGGCGACGCCACCAAGGCGCGCAAGCGCCTGGGCTGGAAGCCGCGCGTCACTTTCGCGCAGCTGGTGGCGGAGATGGCGCGCGCCGACCTGCGCGTCGCGCAGCGCGACCAGCTGGTCAAGAAGCACGGCCACCGGCCGGCGACTTCGCGCGAGTAGCGCTTGCAAAAGGGCGACCGTATCTACGTGGCCGGCCACCGCGGCCTCGCGGGCTCCGCGCTGGTGCGCCGGCTGCGCGCCTCCGGCTTCGACAACCTGGTGCTGCGCAGCCACGCCGAGCTGGAGCTGCTCGACCACGCGGCGGTGCGCGCCATGTTCGAGCGCGAAAAGCCGCAGCACGTGCTGTTCGCCGCCGCCAAGGTGGGCGGCATCCTCGCCAACGACACGCTGCCCGCCGAGTTCATCCACGAGAACCTGGTCATCCAGACCAACGTCATCCACGAGGCCTGGCGCGCCGGCGTGCGGCGGCTGCTGTTCCTCGGCTCGTCCTGCATCTACCCGCGCGAATGCCCGCAGCCGATGAAGGAGGAGTTCCTGCTGACCGGGCCGCTGGAGCCTACCAACCGCGCCTACGCGGTGGCGAAGATCGCCGGCATCGAGATGTGCTGGAGCTACAACCGCCAGTACGGCACGCGCTTCCTCGCCGCCATGCCGACCAACCTGTACGGCCCTGGCGACAACTATGACCTGGTGACCGCGCACGTGCTGCCCGCGCTGATCCGCAAGATGCACGAGGCGAAGGCCGGCGGCGCCGCGTCGGTCGAGGTCTGGGGCAGCGGCCGGCCGCGCCGCGAATTCATGCACAGCGACGACATGGCGGACGCCTGCGTGTTCCTTGTGGCGCTGCCCGACGAGCGCTTCCACGCGCTCACCCGGCCAGAGGCCGCGCCGGTGGTCAACGTCGGCACCGGCAGCGACGTGACGATTCGCGAGCTGGCCGAGGGCATCGCGCGCGCCGTGGGCTTCAAGGGCGCGCTGGTCTTCGACCCGGCCAAGCCCGACGG
>JAYSLR010000644.1:0-6122 GCA_043725365.1 Rhizobacter sp.
AGCTCGCTTCGTCCTGCACCAGGTTGTAGCTGCCGGCGTCGCGCATCTCCTTCATCGCCGCGGCGCCATCGGCCCCCATGCCGGTGAGCATGATGCCGACGGCGTTCGGGCCGGCGACGCGCGCGGCCGACCGGAACAGCACGTCGACCGAAGGCCGGTGCCGGTTCACCGGATCGCCCTCGACCACGCGCGCGATGTAGTTCGCGCCCGAGCGCTCGACACTCAGGTGCGCGATGCCGCCGGGCGCGATGTAGGCGTGGCCCGGCAGGATGCGCTCGCCGTCGCGCGCTTCGGCGACGCGGATGCGGCATAGGCCATCGAGCCGCGTCGCGTAGCTCTTCGTGAAGCCGGCCGGCATGTGCTGCGTGATCAGCACCGCGGGGCTGTCCGGCGGCAGGTTCATCAGCACTTCCTTGGTCGCCTCGGTGCCGCCGGTGGAGGCGCCGACGAACACGATCTTCTCGGTCGACAGCCGGCCGATGGCGGCGACCGGCGACGCGGCCCTCGCTTCCGCCCGGGCGGCGTCGGTGCCGGCCGGCACGGGCCGGCGCAGCTGCGCCTTCGACGCGATGCGCACCTTGTCGGCGATGTCGTCGGCGAGCAGGCGCAGCCCGTTGGCGACGCCGACCTTGGGCTTGGCGACGAAGTCGATCGCGCCGAGCTCGAGCGCGCGCAGCGTCACCTCGGCGCCGCGCTCGGTCAGCGTCGAGACCATCACGACGGGCATGGGCCGAAGCCGCATCAGCTTGCCGAGGAAGTCGATGCCGTCCATGCGCGGCATCTCGACGTCGAGCGTGATCACGTCGGGGTTCAGCGCGCGGATCATCTCGCGCGCGATCAGCGGGTCGGCGGCGGTGCCGACGCATTCCATGTCGCTCTGGCGATCGATGATCGCGCCGAGCAGGCTGCGCACCAGCGCCGAGTCGTCCACCACCACCACACGGATCTTGGCCATGACCACCGTCTCCCAGCGTCAGAACAGGTCCACCGAGCCGCCGCCGGTGCTTTGTGGCACGGCCTGCTGCTGCGCGGCGCGGTCCTGGGCGGCGAGCGCCGCGGTGTTGGCCGAGGCCAGCCGCTTGACCATCGCCTTGCCGCTGGCGGGCAGGAAGCACACCTTGCGCGGATGGATGCCGAGAACGTCCTTCGAGACGATCGGGATGCGCTCGGTCTTCAGGTAGTCCATCACGAACGCGGTGTTGCGCTCGCCGATGTTCATCGTGTTCATGCCGTCGATGACCTGGCCGCCGCCGAAGACCTTGGCCTCCAGCGTCGCGCGCGTGGCGCCGCGCTTCATCATCTCGTTGATCAGCAGTTCCATCGCGTACGAGCCGTAGCGGCCGGAACCGGCGTCGCCCTCGGGCAGCATGAAGTGGTTCATGCCGCCGATCCTCGCCTCGCGGTCCCACAGGCAGGCGGCGATGCACGAGCCCAGCGTCGTCATGATCAGGATGTCTTCGTGGTACACGAAATATTCGCAGGGCAGGATCTTGACCGCGTCGTTCTTGAAGAACGCGTCGTAGAAGAAGAACGAGGCCTCGCCGGGCCCGCGCGCCTGCGCCTTCAGACGGTGCAGGCGCGGGGTTGCGGCGGCGTGGCTCGGGGCAATGGGCATCGGCGTCACAGTCGTTCGTAGATCGTCTTGCCGCGCAGGCGGAACAGGTCCTTCACGTCGGTGAAATTCTCCGAGTGGCCGACGTACATCAGCCCGTGCGGCTTCATCGCGGCGTGGATCTGGCCGAGCACGCGGCGCTGCGTCGCGTTGTCGAAGTAGATCATCACGTTGCGGCAGAACACCAGGTCGAACGCGTCGCCCAGGCTCCAGCGCGCGTCCATCAGGTTGTGGGCGCGGAACTCGATCATCCGCGCCAGCTCGGGCTTCACGCGCATGAAGCCCTGGTTCGCGCCGGTGCCGCGCAGGAAGTGGCGGCGCTGCCGCTCGGGCGTCAAGCCGCGCGCGTCGGCGGGGTAGACGCCGCGGCTCGCGGTGGCGAGCACCTTGGTGTCGATGTCGCTGGCGACGATGGCCACGTCGGCGCCGGGGCCGAGCGCCTCGGCCACCGTCATCGCGATCGTGTACGGTTCCTCGCCGGTCGACGCGGCGTTGCACCAGATGCGCAGGCGCTGGCCGGCGCGCGCCTTCAGGTCGGTCAGCAGCGCGTCGAAATGATGCGACTCGCGGAAGAACGAGGTCAGGTTGGTCGTCAGGCAGTTGACGAACTCCTGCCACTCGGCGCCGGCCTGGGCGCCGCTGGTCGCCTCCAGCCATTGAAGGTAGCTTCCGAACGAGCCGTGGCCGGTTTCGCGCAGTCGGCGCGACAGCCGGCTGTAGACCATCGCCTGCTTGCCGGCATGCAGGCTGATGCCGGCACGGGCGTAGATCAGGCTGCGCACGCGTTCGAAATCGCGGGCGTCGAAGCTGAATTCTCCGCCGCCCTCGGCCGACGCACCGGTGGCGTTCGATCGAGGGGGTGCGAACGACAAGGCGGCGCTCATGATGTCTGCGGGTGGGAAAGCGGTTCGAGTTCGACCCGGCCGCGTCGGGCTGGGGTTCACCTCCTTATCGGCGCGAGGGCCGTGGTCTTGAGCGGCCCGCTGCTAGACTTGGACTCAACTGTTGCGCCCGCGCGCCGACAACTGTTCGTGCACTCCCCGACCGACCCCGCTGCTCCCGACGCTGCCCGATTGCGGCTGGCGGACGCCATGCTGCTGCTGCAGCAGTCGGGGCGTGACCTGCCGGACCGGCATGCGGTCGAGCCGGTGGTCTGGATGCAGGCGATGATCGATGCGCTGTGCGAGCTCTCCAGCCGCGACCCGCTGACTGGGCTGTCGAATCGGCGCCAGTTCGAGCTTGCGCTGGCGAGCGAGATCGACCGCGTCGCACGCGCCGGCGAGCCCGCGCTGGTGCTGATGATCGACATCGATCACTTCAAGAAGGTCAACGACACCCACGGCCACTCGGCCGGCGACCAGGTGCTCAAGGCGGTGGCCCGGGCGCTGCACGACTGCATCCGGCCGATGGACACGGTGGCGCGTTTCGGCGGCGAGGAATTCGCGATGATCCTGCCGAACTGCCCGCCGTCGTTCGGACTGACGGTGGCCGAGCGGGTGCGCACCAAGGTCCAGGAGCGCACGGTCGCGATCGCGACGGGCCAGCAGGTGCAGGTCACGATCAGCATCGGCGGCGCGTTCGCGCCGCAGTGGGTGCGTTCGTCGGCGCCGTTGTGGATCGAGCGCGCCGACCAGCAGCTCTACCGCGCGAAGGCCGAGGGCCGCAACCGCGCCTGCCTCGAACAGCCCACCGTCTCGCTCGTCAGCGCCGAGGAGAAAGGCCTGCTCTTCGGCACCTCGAAGTTCGCGGAGTTCGAATGAGCGCCAGCGATTCGACGCCCGATCGGCCCGCGTCGGGCGCCGCCCCGGCAGGCCGCCGCGCCCGCATCATGGCGCTGACCAGCGGCAAGGGCGGCGTGGGCAAGACCGTGCTGTCGGCCAATCTCGCCGCCGCGCTGGCCAAGCGCGGGCAGCGCGTGCTGGTGCTCGACGCCGACCTCGGGCTGGCCAACCTCGACGTCGTGCTCAACCTGTACCCGAAGATCACCCTGCACGACGTGTTCACCGGCAAGGTCGGTCTCGAAGAGGCGATCCTGCCGGCGCCGGGCGGCTTTTCGGTGCTGCTGGCCGGCTCCGGCCTGGTCGAGTACTCGCGCCTGACGCCCGAGGTGCGCGACCAGCTGCAGCACATCATCGACACGCTGGCACCGCGCTTCGACCACATCCTGCTCGACACCGGCGCCGGCATCTCCGACGTCGTGCTCTATGCCGTGTCGCTCGCCGACGACGTGCTCGTGCTCGCCACGCCCGAGCCGACCTCGATGACCGACGCCTACGCGACGATCAAGGTGCTCGCGACGCAGCAGCAGCGGCGCGCGATCCGGCTGGTCGTGAACCAGGTCGGGCGTCTCGGCGAAGGGCGCGTCATCCGCAACCAGCTGCAGCTCGTCGTCGACAGGTTCGTGGTGCCGCTGCTGCCCGAAGGCGGCGAGCCGCCGCGGCTCGAACTGATCGGCGAGGTGCCTCTCGACGCCAGCATGCGCGAGTCGGTGCAGCGGCGTCAGCTCTTGCTCGAGCTGCTGCCGGGCAGCGCCGCGGCCCAGGCGATCGAGGCGATCGCGGCGAAGATCGCGCCGTGAGCGAGGCCGAGCCCGCCAACGCCAGCCCGTTCGAGCGCCTCGGCGGCGAGGGCGGGGTGCGCGCGCTGGTCGACCGCTTCTACGACCTGATGGACCTGGACCCCGTGTACGCCGAGCTGCGCGCGCTGCACCCGGGCACGCTCGAAGGCTCGCGCGACAAGCTGTTCTGGTTCCTGTGCGGCTGGCTCGGCGGCCCGGCGCACTACACCGACCGCTTCGGCCACCCGATGCTGCGCGCGCGCCACCTGCCATACAGCATCGGCATCCGCGAGCGCGATCAATGGCTCGCCTGCATGCAGCAGGCGATGCACGAACAGCAGGTCGAGCCGGCGCTCGCGCAGCGCCTGGCCGAGTCGTTCTTCGGCACCGCCGACTGGATGCGCAACCGCGCCGGCGCCTAGCGTCGCCCCGCAACCATTACGGACCGGCGCGCGGATGCCGCGCCGGCACGGGCGCCTTCGGTCCCAGCAGGACCAGCAGCGCGCCGGCGCCGCCGTCGCTGGCGCGCGCCTGCGTGAACGCGATCACGTCGTTCTTCTGCACCAGCCAGGCCCGCACGCGGCCCTTCAGCACCGGCTCGCGACCTGGCGAGCCGTTGCCCTTGCCGTGCACCACCCGCACGCAGCGCAGGCCGCGGCGGCGTGCCTCGTGGACGAACAGCGCGAGCTGCTCGCGGGCCTCGTCGCGGCGCAGCCCGTGCAGGTCGAGCTGTGCCTGGATCGCCCAGACGCCGCGCCGCAACTTGCGCACGACTTCTGCGCCGATGCCGGGGCGGCGGAACGACAGGCCCTCGTCGGTGTCGAGCAGCGACTCGACGTCGAACTCGTCGGAGATCGCCTCGTGCATCACCGCCGCCTCGTCGCGCTCGCGCTGGCGCGCCACCACCGGCGGCCGCGGCACACGCTGTGGCGCGCGCGCGGTCGCCTGCAGCGGCACGACCGCACCGACCGCCAGCGCAAACTGGTTGCGCTCGCGCTGCTCGCGGGCCAGCCGCTCGCGCTCGCGCTCGGCGGCCAGCGCCACCTCGCGCTGCGCGTCGCGCAGCGCCTGGCGGATCGCCCCGAGCTCGGCGAGCGTGCGCGCCTTCATCGCCGCCCTGGTCACAGCAGGCCGCGCTCGGCGAACGAGACGACCTCGCCGCGGCCGACGACCAGGTGGTCGAGCACGCGCACGTCGACGAGTTGGAGCGCGCTCTTCAGCGTCTGCGTCAGGTATTCGTCGGCGCGCGAGGGCTCGGCCGCGCCGGACGGATGGTTGTGCGCCAGGATCACCGCGCCGGCGTGCAACTCGAGGGCGCGCTTGACGACCTCGCGCGGATAGACGCTGGTCTGGGTCAGCGTGCCGCGGAACATCTCCTCGAGCCTGAGCAGGCGGTTCTGCGCGTCGAGGAACATCACCGCGAACACCTCGAACGGGCGTGCCCCGAGCTGCAATTGCAGGTAGTGCTTGACCTTGGCGGGCGCGTCGAACACCGGACGCTGCGCGAGCTGCTGCACCAGCGCGCGGCGCGCGAGCTCGATCACCGCGGCGATCTCGGCGCGTTTGGCCGGCCCCAGGCCCTTGATGCTCCCGAGGTCGTCCACCTGCGCGTGCAGCAGGCCCTGGATGCCACCGAAGCGGTCGAGCATCTGCTGCGCGAGCTGCAGCACCGAGACGCCTTTCAGCCCGGTGCGCAGCAGCAGCGCGATCAGCTCGGCATCGGCGAGCGCGCCGGGGCCGCTGGCGAGCAGCTTCTCGCGCGGGCGGGCGTCGGCGGGGATGTCCTTGAGCACCACGATGGCAGTCGATTCGAGGGCTTTGCGGCCGGCTCGTAAAATCGCCCCAGTCTATCGGCTTCAGGGCCGTCGTGAGCGCCCCCCGGCTGCCCATGTGGCCGCCGCCCCCGAGGGGGCAAGCAGGCTGGGGAGCGGCCCGGCGCCTACTTGACAGGAT
>JAYSLR010000645.1:0-4801 GCA_043725365.1 Rhizobacter sp.
CGCCGCCGCGCGAGATCGCGCAGGCCTGGGTCCGTTCCGGCGTGCAGGCCTCACCGCTGCTGCTCTACGAATGGTTCCGCTGGTCGGGGCAGGCGCGCAAGATACGCGCGGGCAGCTACGAGATCGGCCACGGCGTGACGCCGATGGCCTTGCTGAACAAGATGGTCCGCGGCGACGAGACGCTGGCCGTGGTGCGGCTGATCGAGGGCTGGACCTTCCGCCAGTTCCGTGCAGAGCTGGCGAAGGCCGAGGCGTTGAAGCCGACGACCGCTTCGATGAGCGACGAGCAGGTGATGGCCGCGCTCGGCGCGCCCGTCGGCGTCTCGCCGGAGGGCCGATTCCACCCCGACACCTATGCCTACAGCAAAGGCAGCAGCGACCTTGCGGTGCTCAAGCGCGCCTACCGCGCGATGCAATCACGGCTCGATGCCGCGTGGCAGGCGCGCACCCCCGACACGCCGCTGCGCAGCGCCGACGACGCGCTCGTGCTGGCGTCGATCGTCGAGAAGGAGACCGGCCTGGGCGCCGATCGCGGCCTGATCGCCGGCGTGTTCGTGAACCGGTTGCGACTGGGCATGCCGCTGCAGACCGACCCGACGGTGATCTACGGCCTGGGCGCGGCCTTCGACGGCAACCTGCACAAGCGCGACCTGCTCGCCGACACGCCGTACAACACCTACACCCGCAGCGGCCTGCCGCCGACGCCGATCGCGATGCCGGGCAATGCCGCATTGCTCGCCGCGGTCAGGCCGGAGCCGACGAAGGCGCTGTTTTTCGTCTCGCGTGGCGATGGCCACAGCGAATTCAGCGAAACTCTGGCCGACCACAACCGCGCGGTGAACCAGTACCAGCGCAAGAAATGACACAGGGCGGGGCGACGCGCGTGAGCGGCAGATTCATCACTTTCGAAGGTATCGACGGCGCCGGCAAGTCGACCCACCTCGACACGGTCGCGCAGCGCCTGCGCGCGAGCGGTGCGACCGTCGTCTGCACGCGCGAGCCGGGCGGCACGCCGCTGGCGGAACGGGTGCGCGAGATCTTCCTGCACGAGACGGCCGATGTGCTGACCGAGAGCCTGCTCGCGTTCGCGGCGCGGCGCGACCACCTGCGCGCGGTGATCGAGCCGGCGCTGGCGGCCGGCCACAGCGTGCTGTGCGATCGCTTCACGGATGCGACCTTCGCGTACCAGGGCGGCGGCGGTGGCGCCCCGCTCACGGTGCTGGCGCAGCTGGAGCAATGGGTGCAGGGCGATCTGCAACCCGACCTGACGATCTGGTTCGATCTGCCGGCCGAGCTCGCCGCGCAGCGCCGCGCGCAGGCCCGCGCGGCGGACCGGTTCGAGCAGCGCGATCTGGCGTTCTTCGAGCGCGTGCGTTCCGGCTATGCGGCGCGCATGGCCGGCGCCCCGCAGCGCTTTGCGCGCATCGATGCGGCGCTCGATCGCGATGCGGTCCGGTGCCAGATCGACGCGGCGCTGAAAGCCCGCGCGTGGTAGGCCCCGACGGTCGCCTGTCGCTGCCGTGGATCGAGCCGGTCCTGCGTCGGACGCTGCAGTCACAGCAGGCCCATGCGCTGCTGCTGCATGGCCCGCAGGGGATCGGCCAGTTCGAGCTGGCGCTGACAATCGCGCAGGCCTGGCTCTGCGAAGCCGCCGAGGCGTCGGCACGACCGTGCGGCGTCTGCGCGAGTTGCCGGCTGGTGCAGGCGCATTCGCACCCGGACCTGCTCGTGCTGCTGCCCGAGGCGTTGCAGGAGCCACTGGGCTGGGCCGCGGCCGGCGACGACGACGCCGAGCGTGCCGCCAAGACCAAGCAGCCGAGCAAGGAGATCAAGGTCGACGCGGTGCGTGCTGCGGTCGGCTTCGCGCAGACGACCTCGGCGCGCGG
Organism: Rhizobacter sp.; assembly: GCA_043725365.1. Lineage (GTDB taxonomy): Bacteria > Pseudomonadota > Gammaproteobacteria > Burkholderiales > Burkholderiaceae_C > LMDS01. The sequence continues at coordinate 1,887 of JAYSLR010000645.1, forward strand.
CCGCGCCAAGGTCGTCGTGCTGCACCCGGCCGAGCGCATGAACGCCGTCTCGGCCAATACCTTGCTGAAGACGCTCGAGGAGCCACCCGGCGACGCACGCTTCCTGCTGAGCTGTGCCGCGCCGGATGCGCTGCTGCCGACGATCCGCAGCCGCTGCCAGAGCGTTGCGCTCGCGCTGCCGCCGGCCGACCAGGCCGGCGCGTGGCTCGCTGCGCAGGGCGTGCCCGACGCCGCCGTGCTGCTCGCCGCCACCGGCGACCAGCCGCAGGAGGCGCTCGAATGGGCGCGCCAGGGCATCGACGCGGCGGCGTGGCAGCGTTTGCCGGCGCTGGTGGCGCAGGGCTCGGCGGCCGCCTTCGGCGCGTGGCCGCTGGCGCGCGTCGTCGATGCGTTGCAGAAGCTCTGCCACGACGCGTCGCGCGTCGCGGTGGGCGCGGCGCCGCGCTACTTCCCGGCCGGATCGCTGAGGGCCGGCGCCGACCCCGCGGCGCTGCACGCCTGGATGCGCGAGCTGAACCGCGTCGCGCGCCACGCCGAACACCCGTGGAACGCGGGCCTGATGACCGAATCGCTGGTCCAGCAGGGCCGGCGCGCGCTCGCGGCCGGCGGCCCCCAGGGCAGGGCGGCACCGGACATTTCGGTACACTCCGGCGCATGAGCGAGAAGCCGCCTGCACGAACCGTCCCCGGTGCGCTCGTGGCCGCGACGGGCACGACGCGGCCGAGCGTGATCCAGCTCGTGTTCCGCGAGAAGGGCGCGCTCTACGCCGCCTACATGCCGGTGTTCACCGATGGCGGGCTGTTCGTGCCGACCACGCGCGAGTACCGGCTCGGCGAAGACATCTACCTGCTGCTGTCGCTGCCCGACGACCCGCAGCGCTACCCGGTCGCCGGCAAGGTCGGCTGGATCACGCCGGCGAATGCCTCGGGCGGCCGCACCCAGGGCGTGGGCGTGCGCTTCCCGAGCGACGAGAAGACGCGCGGGCTGAAGCTCAAGATCGAAGAGGCGCTGGGCACCTCGATCTCGTCCGCCAAACCGACGCAGACGATCTGAATCCGCCTCGCCGCGCGCGCGGTCGCGATTCTCACGAGGCCTGCTGCGCATGTACGTCGATTCCCATTGCCACCTGAGCTTTCCGGAGCTCGCCGAACGGCTGACCGACATCCGTGCCGAGATGGTCGCCGCGCAGGTCGATCGCGCGCTGTGCATCTGCACCACGCTCGAGGAGTTCGAGCAGGTGCATGCACTGGCGACGCGCTACGACAACTTCTGGTGCAGCGCCGGCGTCCACCCGGACAGCGAGGGCGTGCGCGAACCCGGCCTCGATGAGCTGCTGGCGCTGGCGCGCCGGCCGAAGGTCGTCGCGATCGGCGAGACCGGGCTCGACTACTACCGCCTGAACGGCCGCAGCGTGGCCGAGATGGAGTGGCAGCGTGAGCGCTTTCGCGTCCACATCCGGGCCGCACGATCGAGCGGGCTGCCGCTGGTCGTTCACACGCGCAGCGCCTCGGACGACACGCTCGCGATCCTGCGCGAGGAGGGCGCCGCCCGATCGTCGGACGGCACGCCCGGTGACGGCCCCGGCGGCGTGTTCCATTGCTTCACCGAGACCGACGCGGTGGCGCGGGCGGCGCTCGACCTGGGCTTCTACATCTCGTTCTCGGGCATCCTGACCTTCAAGACGGCCCAGGCGCTGCGCGACGTGGCCGCATTCGTGCCTCTGGACCGCTGCCTGATCGAGACAGACAGCCCGTATCTCGCGCCGGTGCCGTACCGCGGCAGGACCAACAGCCCCGCCTACGTGCCCTATGTGGCGAAGCAGATCGCGGCGCTGAAAGGCGTGCCGGTCGAGGCCGTCGCGCGTGCCACGTCGGCCAACTTCGAGCGGCTGTTCAAGCTGCCGGCGCCCCACCATGACACGAAGTGACCTCATGAAATACTTTAGATATGTCATCTACGCCGTTGTCGCGATGGCATTTTTCTCGGCGAACGCGGGATCCTACGAGGACTTCTTCAGCGCCATCCGAAACGACAACGCGAGTGCGCTCGGCGATCTGATGGCACGCGGTTTCGACCCCAATACCCGAGATCCGAAGGGTCAGCCCGGCCTGACGATGGCGATCCAGCAGCAGTCGCCGAAGGTCGAGAAGGCCTTGCTGGATCGGCCCGACATCGACATCAACGCGCTGAACCAGGCAGGCGAATCGGCGTTGATGATGGCCGCGCTGAAAGGCAACCTGCCCGCGGTGCAGCGTCTGCTCGAGCGTGGCGCCAAGGTCAACCAGCCCGGCTGGACGGCGCTGCACTACGCGGCAACCGGGCCCGATTCGAAGATCGTCGAACTCCTGCTCGAGCGCGGTGCCGAGGTCGACGCGCCGTCGCCGAACGGCACGACAGCGCTGATGATGGCCGCACAGTACGGCAGCGAAGCCAGTGTCGAGTTGCTGCTGAAGCGCGGTGCCGACCCCGAAAGGCGCAACGAGCGCCAGCTCCGTGCGGTCGATTTCGCAAGGCTTTCGGGGCGCGAGTCGCTCGTCAAGCGCCTCGAACAAGCGCGACGCTGACGCAGCAGGTAGGAAGAATCCCGACAGTCGTTTTGGATGCGCACCCACTGGGGCCGGCCGGCGTGCGGCCCTAGAGTGCAACGCACCAGACCACCGGAAGGATTGCCATGACGACGATTCAGACTGCTTCCAACCCGTTCGCGCTGATGATGGACCCCGAGTCGGTGTTCGCCGCGCTCGCGAGCTCCGACCGTCTGAGCCGGCTGAAGAGCCGCGTCTGCCGCCCGTTGGACAAGCCACAGATTGCCCGCACCGAAGGCGACGACGAGCCGGCGATCGACGGGCCCGATGTCGCGGAACAAGCCTGAGTCGCAGGATCCGGTGGGGTCGACGACAAGACGACAATGTATA
>JAYSLR010000646.1:0-7096 GCA_043725365.1 Rhizobacter sp.
TAGCAAAAGGCCACAGAAATGTTCACCTGGCTTGGCGGCAAGCTCACAGCGATCCTGAGCACCTATGTGCTCGGAGTCGTGTCATCTCTGATGATAGCGATGACACCGATCGTTCTGACCGCCATGACGCTCTGGGTGATCCTCTACGGCTGGGCAGTCCTTCGCAACGAAGTATCCGAGACGGTTCCAACCTTCGTCTGGAAGGTCACCAAGATTGGGCTCGTACTTGCGTTCGCGCTTCAGTCTGCGTTCTACGTCAGCAGCGTGGCCGATGCCGCGACTAGCTTGGCGACCGGCGTCGCAACGACGTTCCTTCCTGCTGACTCGCCCGCCAACGTCGTGAGCTCTCCCTATCTGTTGCTCGACGAGTTCAATGACAACGCGAGCAGGCAAGTGGCCGACATCATGGCCGACGCGGGGATCACACGCCTGGACCTCTTCCTTGCGGCCGCGATCTTCTCGATCGGCTCGGTCGCATTCTTATGCGTCGCGGTGTTCGTCGTCACGCTCGCGACGGTCTTCATGACCTTCATCATCGGTGTCGGGCCCATCTTCGTCTTCTGCCTCGCATGGAAGCCGACCCAGCGATTCTTCGACAGTTGGCTCTCCATGCTGCTCAACGCAGTCGTATTGACGTGGTTTGCCTTCTTCGCGCTGGGGCTCAGCGCATACCTCGGCCGTGAGATGTTCATCGGCATACAGGGAGCCGGCGGCTTCTTGGGCTCAACGCTCAACGTCCTCGGCGAGGCCACGCGCTACTGCGTCCTCATGATCGTTATGGCAATCATTTGTTTCCAGGCACCGAGCCTTGCTTCTGCCTTGACTGGCGGAGCCGCGGTCCAGCAGGGCATCCAGACAGTCCAGAACGCGATGATGGTCGCCGGCTTGCGTGCCTCGCGATCCACCGGCTCGGCCGCGCCGACGGGCGCAAGCGCGGGTGGTGTCATGCGAGCGAGCACCGGCCTGCCCCATGCGGCCGGCATGGCGACTCGTACTGCCGCATCCGCCGGTGCCCGTTTTACTGGAACCATGGCCACCGGTACCGGCGCATTCGCGCGCGGCGCCTACACCGGCGTTCGTACCGCCGCCTACCGACTGGCCGCCCAGCGCGGCCGGAGCTGATTCGACCTCTCTCAAAGGAGCAACTCATGAAGCCACGCTTTCGCCTTGCCGCCATTGCCATGTCGCTTGCCTCGCTCAGTACGGCAAGCCACGCCCAGGGCATCCCCGTCATCGACATCGCCAATCTGATCCAGACGATCACTCAGGTTCTGAACGACGTCACCAAGATCGCGAACCAGGTCGAGCAGATCCAAGCCCTGCAGGGCCAGCTCGCCAGCATCAACGGCATGCGCAACCTCGGCAACATTGCCGACAGCGCCGCGCTGAAGAACTACGTCCCCGCCAACGCGTACAACCTGGTGAACGCGGTGGACTCGTCGGGCTACGGCGGCCTCACCGCCACGTCAAAGACCTTGCGCGACGCGGGCATGGTCTACAACTGTCTGGACCGCACCGGCGCGGCGCGCACCGACTGCCAGGCGACGCTCGCGCAGCCGTATCAGCAAAAGGGCCTGCTACAAGACGCCATGACCGCCGCCTCGGGCCGACTGGCGCAAATCAAGTCGTTGATGACTCAGATCGACGGCACAAGCGACCAGAAGGCCGTGCTCGAGATCCAGGCCCGCATCGGCGCCGAGAACGCGATGCTCGCCCACGAGATGTCGCAGGTGCAGATGCTGACCGGCATGGCCGACAGCGAAGAACGCATCGCGCGCTCGCGCGACCGAGAGCGCCAGGCCGAGATGCTGAATCGCACCGGCAAGATTTCCGACTACCTGCACTGAGCACTCAAACGGAGGTGACTTAACATGGACGCGCTCGTACACCTCGGTGCTGTGGCATCTCTTGGCGATCCGTCAATTGACTCGCGTGCCGCCATCGAAGCCAACCGCTCCTGGGAACTCGACCGCGGGTTGATGCTTGAGCGCTCTGAGCGCCGTGGCTGGATCGTCGGCGCTGTCGGGGTGCTGATTGCGATCGTCAGCGCGCTCGCCGTCCTCGCGCACGGCGCGCTGCATCAGGTTGTCGGCATCCCGATCGTCGTCGACAAGACCACCGGCGAAACCACGATCGAGCAGCGCCTGAGCGCCGAGACCATCCCGCCGATGGAGGCGCTCGACAAGCACAACCTCGCCGTCTTTGTCCGTGCACGGGAGGGCTATAGCTGGTGGTTCCTGCAGCGCGACTTCGACCAGGTCTCGCGCATGGCAATCCCGACCGTCTTCGCCGACTACACCCGCCAGTTTGACGGTCAGGACGCGCTGCAGAAGAAGCTCGCGGGCGCCGAAGAATGGCGCATCAACGTGGTCGGACTGCGGCTCGCACCGTCCGGCCGGCGTGGCAACGGCGGCATTGCCTCCATCTCCTACGAGAAAGTCGTGCACCTGACCGACCGCAACATCCCGGACGTGACCACCCGACACGCGGCGAGCATCGTCTATGAGTACCAGCCCAAGGTGCTCGCAAAGGAGAAGGACAGGATCGAAAACCCGTTCGGTTTCGTCGTCACCGCCTATCGATCCGATCCCGAGATTGCCGCGTCGCCCGGCAGCGCGGCCGCGAAGCAGTGAGCCGACCATGCGTAGAAACACACTCACGTTCGCCACCGCATGGCTGATCGCCGCATCGCTCTCGACTCCGGGCGGCAGTGCCGCTGCCCAGGACGTCGCTGACTCGCGATTGCGCGAGGTCTACTACGACCCTCAAGCGGTCGTCACAGTCTTCGTCAAACGCGGCGTCGTCACCGACATCGTGCTCGACGCCGGCGAATCGATCACGGATGTCGCCTCCGGCCTCGGCGCCGATTGCACCAAGCCCGACTCCAGCTGGTGCGTCGCGGCTCAACCCGGTGGACGCCACCTTTTCGTGAAGCCAAGGAGCACTGCCGGCGCCCCGAACAACATCGCGGTCGTCACCGACCGGCGCACGCATTCGTTCCGGTTCGTCGTCCTGGCCGATCGCGATGCGCGGCAACCGGTGTATCGACTTTCCGTGAAGGTGGCGGCACCGCCTCCCCCGTCTTCCCCATTGCCCTCACTGCTGATCGCAGCGCTCGTTGTCGACCCTGCACCGCTCTCCGCAGCAGAGTTGGTTAGGGAACGGCTGACCGCGGCTCCGCAGCCGGTCAATTCAAGCTACTCGATCGCCGAGGGCAAGGGGTCCGAGGACATCGTGCCGACCCTGGTATTCGATGACGGGCGGTTCACGTACCTGAAGTTTCCGAACAACCGAGAAGTGCCGGCAGTCTTCCACGTCCTGCCGGACGGCTCCGAGACGGTGGTGAATGCGCGCATGGAAGGCGATCTGCTGGTGGCCGATCGCGTCAGTCGCCGCCTGATGCTGCGCGCCGGCAGCGCAGTTGTCAGTGTATGGAACGACGCCTTCGACCTGGACGGTGTTGCTTCGAGCAACGGCACGACCGTACTGGGTGTGGATCGGGCGATCAAGAACACGCCTGCTTCAACGTCGAACGGTCAAGGAGGTCAGCGATGAGCACGATCGAGCCGCGCCCGGACTCCGACCGCGATCCAGCTGCTGACGGCAACGTCATCACGGCGCTTGAAGGCGAGGCGGGGATCCCAAGCGTCGTTCGACCGGCTGGCGTGAACGTGTCCCGGAAGGGGATCTTCACGGTTGCGCTGCTCGCACTGTCCCTCGTCGCCGTCTCGGCGGTGTCGATCAATCGGGCACTGTCGAGCAAGAAGGATGGCGACGAAGTGTCGAAGCGACTCGGAGATCGCCCAGCTGCGGCTGGCGGCGACGCGCGGCGCCTGGACATGACCTTGCCTCCCGCAGCCTCTGCTCCCGCTGGCCGACTGATACCGGCAATCGTTCCGACGGCCGAAGAGCGGCGCGCCGAGCCGATCCCGCTCCGACAGAACGAACCGACTCGAATCGCGCCGGAGGACGCTCCCGTGCTCCTCGTCTCGAGCCGCCCCACCGCTGCCGCCGAAGCACCCAGCAGGCGCTCGCGGAGCGGCCAAGCATCCGGCGACCCGACAGGCATGGAAGCACCGCTCGACGTTACGCGCCGCAATCTGGAGACCTATCAGCGCCAACTGCAGGGCGTACTTGATTCCTTGACGAAGGGGGGCGGCACCGCGGCTGCGACAACAGGCATCGCGTCCGCAGTGGTCGCGAGCGCCACGCCGACCGCAGGGCTCTTCGGTGGCGAACTTCAGAAGTCTGCGACGCCGCGCGTCTCGGCCGGTCTCCTCAGTGATCGCAGCCTGACCCTGCCCAAGGGAACCGCCTTCACCTGCGCCCTCAAGACCAAGGTGATCAGCGCCGCATCGGGCTTCGTGAGTTGCCAGGTTCAGCGCAATGTCTTCAGCGACGACGGCCGCGTGCTGCTGGTCGAACGCGGCTCGCACATGGACGGCGAGTACCGCATTGCGTCCGTTCGTCCCGGCACGGTGCGAATCCCGGTCCTCTGGACGCGCATCCGCACTCCGAACGGCGTCACGGTCGACATCGAGTCGCCCGGAACCGGCCAGCTCGGCGAATCGGGTATCGATGGCTACGTCGACAACCGCTGGCTTGAGCGCATCGGTGCTGCGATGCTGCTGTCGCTCATCGACGACTCCGTCAAGCTCGCGATCGAGGATCGAAGCAGTGCCGGCACCGGCAACACGGTCCTGCTGCCCTCCACCACGTCGAGCACGAGCAAGCTGGCGGAGAAGGTGCTCGACAGCACCATCAACATACCGCCGCTGATCTATCAGAACCAGGGCGGCATCGTCGGCATCTACGTGGCCCGTGACGTGGACTTCTCGTCGGTGTACGAGTTGAAGGCGGTGCAGCGATGAGCGTGTCCGATCTGCTCGACACGTTCTTCGACCGGGAGCCGGGCGATGCCTGGTGCGGCGACGCCACGTCGGTCGTCGAGTTCCTGCGGCCGCTGCGGGCCCAACTCGATGCGCCGGGTGTGCTCGAGGTTTGCGTCAACCGGCCTGGCGAGATGATGGTCGAGACCGCAAAAGGATGGCAGTCGGTCGCTGCGCCGGAGCTCACGCTCGAACGCTGCCTGTCGCTCGCCACAGCTGTGGCGACTTACTCGGACCAGCAGATCAACCAGGAGCATCCGCTTCTTTCGGCGACCCTGCCGACGGGCGAGCGTGTTCAGTTCGTCGTGCCGCCTGCGGTCACGCGTGGAACAGTGTCGATCACGATCCGCAAACCCGCACAGCTGATCCGTCGCCTCGATGACTTCGAGCGCGAGGGCCTGTTCGAGCGCACCGCGACGGTTGCGCGCAGCGAGTCCTGCGATCTGCTACCGTTCGAGCGCGAGCTGGCGTCTCTGCGGGACGCGGGCCGCTATGCCGCGTTCTTGCGCCTGGCGGTGAGGAAGCACCAGACCATCGTCGTCAGTGGCAAGACGGGTTCGGGCAAGACGACCTTCATGAAGGGGCTGGTCGAGGAGGTCAGCCACCACGAGCGCTTGATCACGATCGAGGACACGCCCGAACTGACGATTCCGAATCACCCGAACGTCGTTCACCTCTATTACAGCAAGAACGCGCAGGGCATGGCCAAGGTGACGGCGAAGTCGCTGCTCGAAGCCTGCCTCCGCATGAAGCCCGATCGGCTGTTCTTGGCCGAGGTGCGAGGCGACGAGTGCTTCTACTTCGTGCGCCTCGCCGCCTCGGGTCACCCGGGCAGCATCACCAGCGTGCACGCGGGCAGCTGCGCCCTCGCCTTCGAGCAGATGTCGTTGATGATCCGCGAGAGCGGCGCCGGCGGCGGCCTGCGCATGAACGAGATCAAGTGGCTGCTTGGCGTCGTCATCGACGTCATCGTTCAGTTCGACCGCGATGAGCAGGGTCGGTTCATCTCCGAGATCTACTACCAGCCGCGTCGGCAGCGCCTGGGGCGCTGGGACGAGTCGTTGCAAGGCCACGAGCCGCGGTCCACAGCATGAGCGCATCGACCGCCCTGCCGATGACGAGCTGGTCTCCGGCGCGCAAGGGTGCGGCTGCTTTGTTCGGCTTCGTCGTGATGATCGGGCTCAGCGCTGCGGCGGTCTACCTGTCAGCGGTCATCTTTCTGTTGCTGAACAAGGTGCACCCCCGCCACGCACAGCTCGACAGCATCGCGGTCTACTGGCAGGCCTACGCCGATGACCCGAAGCGGCGCAAGCAGCTCGTTGGCTCGGTTACAGCATCGGGTGTGGCGTTGTTGGTCGTGCTGCCGTTCTCGCTGATCGTGGCCGCGCGCAAGCCGCGGCCGTTGCACGGGGATGCACGATTTGCGACCGCTGCCGAGGTGCAGCGTGCCGGCCTGTGGAGCGGCGGGCAGGAAGGCGCTTCGCCCAGCATCCTGGTCGGGCGCTTCAAGGGACGTTTCCTCGCGCTCCCCGGTCAGCTGTCGGTGATGCTGTCCGCACCCACTCGCAGCGGCAAGGGAGTCGGGGTCGTCATCCCGAACCTGCTGCACTGGCCGCACTCTGTCGTGGTGCTGGACATCAAGGGGGAGAACTACGACATCACGGCGGGCTACCGCGCCGAGCATGGGCAGGCGGTCTACGCGTTCTCCCCGTTCGACGAGGCGGCTCGCAGTCACCGATGGAATCCCCTGACTGCCGTGCGAACGAGCCCGATGCATCGGGTCGGTGACCTGCTTACCATCGGACAGGTGTTCTTCCCGAACGACGGCAGCGGCACGTCGTCGGAAGCCTTCTTCAACGACCAGGCGCGCAACCTCTTCCTGGGGCTCGGGCTGGTGTTGCTGGAAACGCCGGAGCTGCCCCGCACCATCGGCGAATTGCTGCGCCAGTCCTCGGGCCGGGGACGGTCGCTCAAGGATCACCTCTCGGGCTTGATCGAACAGCGCAGGAACGAAGCGAGTTTGGAGCGCCCGCCCTTCTCGGATGAGTGCACGGACGCCTTGCAGCGCCTGTTGTCGAACTCCGAGAACACGCTCACCAGCATCGTCTCGACGCTCAACGCGCCGCTGACGGTCTTCGCCGATGCCGTGGTGGACGCGGCCACCAGCGCCGACGATTTCCGGCTCGAGGACGTGCGGCGCCGGCGCA
>JAYSLR010000647.1:0-2421 GCA_043725365.1 Rhizobacter sp.
GCTTCCCGGTCGATCACTTCATCTTCATGGGCACCAAGCTGGGCACCGTCAAGAAGACGCCGCTGGACGACTTCAGCAACCCGCGCAAGGCCGGCATCATCGCGGTCGATCTGGACCCGGGCGACTTCCTGATCGGCGCGGCGCTGACCGATGGGCACCACGACGTGATGCTGTTCAGCGATGGCGGCAAGGCAGTGCGCTTCGCCGAGGACGACGTGCGGCCGATGGGCCGCAACGCGCGCGGCGTGCGCGGCATGGCGCTGGAGCCCGCGCAGAGCGTGATCGCGATGCTGGTCGCCGAGGACGAGACCCAGAGCGTGCTGACCGCGACCGAGAACGGCTACGGCAAACGCACCTCGATCGTCGAGTACACGCGCCACGGCCGCGGCACCAAGGGCATGATCGCGATCCAGCAGACCGAGCGCAACGGACGGGTCGTCGCCGCGACGCTGGTGCGGGCCCTTGATGAGATCATGCTGATCACCGACAAGGGCGTGCTGGTGCGCACCCGCGTCGCCGAGATCCGCGAGATGGGCCGCGCCACGCAGGGCGTGACCCTGATCGCGCTCGACGAAGGCACCCAGCTGATCGGGCTGCAGCGCATCGTCGAGAATGATGCCAACGTCGACGCCGCGGGCGATGCGGCCGGCACCCCACCCCCTGAACCCAACGGCAGCGCCGAACCGCCCGCCGAGGAGAACCCCTGATGAAGAAGTTGATCGTGACGGCTCTGTTGACCGGCGCCGCGATGGCCCATGCGCAGACGACGCCGGCTACACCGTCGTCGCCGGCGAAAAAGGAACTGGTCCAGAAGCTCATGACATTGCAGCAGCCCGGCATCGAAGGCCTGGCGCGCAACCTGGTCGAGCAACCGGCTGCGTCGATGATCCAGGCCGCGGCGCGTGCGCTGCAGCAGGTGCCGGCCGACAAGCGCGAGGCCGTCGGCAAGAGCATCGAAGCCGACATCAAGAAGTACGTCGAGGAAGCGAACCCGATCGTGCGCGAGCGCGCGGTCAAGCTCGCGCCGTCGACGATCGGCGTGGCGATGGAAGAAAAGTTCACCGAGGACGAGCTGAAGCAGCTGGTCGCGTGGCTCGAGTCGCCGGTGAACAAGAAGTACGCCCAGCTCAGCCCCGAGATCCAGAAGAACTTTACCGAAAAGCTGGTCGCCGAGGCGCGCCCGACGGTCGAGCCGAAGCTGCAGGCCCTCGAGGCCAAGGTGCGCGCCTCGCTCGGCGTGCCCGCCGCTGCGCCGGCCGGCTCGGCCCCGCCCGCGAAGGCCGCCACCCCGGCGAAGAAAGCCGCCAGCAAGTGAGAAGCCGTTGAGCCGGGAGCCCGGGCCGCGCAGCGCGAGCGGCGCGCATCGGCACCGGCGCTGCGTGCGAGAATTTCGGCGACGCCATGGCTGATTCATCCCCCTCCTCCTCGCCGAACGCACCCGAACTGCTCGCGTTTCGCACGCAGATCGACAAGCTGGATCGCGAGTTGCTGGCGCTGCTGAACCGGCGCGCCGCGCTGGCCCAGCAGGTCGGCGAGCTGAAGAAGCGCGAGGGCTCGGTCGCGTTCCGGCCCGAGCGCGAGGCGCAGGTGATCGACGGCCTGAAGGCCGAGAACCCCGGCCCGCTGAAGACCGACAGCGTCGCGCCGATCTGGCGCGAGATCATGTCGGCGTGCCGCGCGCTCGAGACGCCGACGCGCGTGGCCTTTCTCGGTCCGGCGGGCACCTTCAGCGAACTGGCCGCGCTCGGCTACTTCGGCTCGACGATCGTGAAGATCCCGTGCTCGACGGTCGACGAAGTCTTCCACGTCACCAGCGCGGGCGCCGCCGACTTCGGCGTGGTGCCGGTCGAGAATTCGAGCGAAGGCGTGGTCACGCGCTCGCTCGACCTGTTCCTGACGACGCCGCTGTTCATCATCGGCGAGACGAGCCTGTATGTGCGCCACAACCTGCTGCGGCGCGAGAACTCGCTCGACGGCATCCAGGCCGTCTGCGCCCACCCGCAGGCGCTCGCGCAGTGCCATGGCTGGCTCAGCAACCACTTGCCGAACGCCGAACGCCGGCCGGTCTCGAGCAATGCCGAAGGGGCGCGCCTGGCGAGTCTCGACGCCAGCCTCGCCGGCCTGGCCAGCACCCATGCGGCCGCCGAGTTCGGCCTGCACATCGTCGCCCCGGCGATCCAGGACGACGCTCACAACCGCACGCGCTTCGCGATCGTCGCGCATCCGCACCAGCACCCTCAGCCCAAGGCCTCGGGGCACGACTGCACGAGTCTCGTGGTCTCGGTCGCGAACCGGCCCGGCGCCGTGCACGACATGCTGGTGCCGCTGAAGAACCACGGCGTCTCGATGACGCGCTTCGAGTCGCGCCCGGCGCCGGGCCGGTTCGCGACCGAGACCACGAGACTCGTGCAGTCGTGCCCC
>JAYSLR010000648.1:0-7813 GCA_043725365.1 Rhizobacter sp.
GCGCCCGGGTTCGGCGCGACCAGCGGGTCGTATCGAGGGTCATAACGCTTCTCGGCCGGCAGCGACGTGCCGGTGAAGTGCAGCGGTTTCATGGAACCCCCCGGTCGCTGAGTACAGCGCCCGACCCCCCGAGGGGGTGGCGGGCCGGCTTGGGAGCGGCCCGGCGCTCGGCCCGCGCCACGTTCGCGAACGGCAGCATCACTTCGCGGCGGGCAGGTTCGGCCGCGCCTTGCGGAACACGTTCTTCAGCGCGATCTTGCCGCCCTTGAACGTGAACACGTCGATGCCGTCGGCCTCGATGCGGCTGCCGTCGGCGGCGGTGCCGGTGAAGGTCCACTGCGAGGTGCCGAAGTCGCCGCTGACGAAGTGCACACCGTTGCGCCACTGTGCATCGGGCACCGCCTCCCAGGCCGCCGCGAAGGCCTGGCGTACCGCGGCGGGGCCGCTGATGCGCGTGCCGTAGGCGTCGGGGCCGGCGGCGGTCTGGAACACGCAGTCCTCGCTCATGAAGCTCATCAGCGCGTCGATGTCGTGGCGGTTCCAGGCGTCGCTGAACGCGGCCAGCGTCGCGACGGTCACGGGGGAAGGGCTGGAACTCATGCGGACTCCGGAAGGCTCGAATGCCGGCAAGCGTAGGCAAAGCGGCGGCGTCGCGATAGGGCCAGATGCGCGGATTCGGCCGAGCCAGCCCGCTAGACTTGGCGCACGCTCATGGCCTACCTGCGCTCCACCGTCCAATGGGCGACGCTGTTCCAGCTGCCCGACCAGCCCGCGCTGCCGCTGCAGGGGCGGCTGCGCCTGGCCGTGGTGCAGGCGATTCTCGACGGACGGCTGGGTGCCGGCGCGCCGCTGCCGTCGTCGCGCGAGCTCGCCGCGCTGCTGAGCCTGAGCCGCAACACCGTGACCTCGGCCTACCTGCAGCTGATGGACGAGGGCTTTCTCGAGGCGCGCCCGCGCAGCGGCGTGTTCGTCGCGAAGGACGCGCGGCCGCAGTCGGCCGCGCAGGCCGAGCCGCTGACCGGCGCGAGCGGTCAGACGGGCCTGCCGCCGGCCTGGGACACCCGCGTGCTGCGCTCGCTGGTCGACCGGCCGACGCTCGCCAAGCCCGATCGCTGGCGCGACTACCCGTACCCGTTCGTCTACGGCACCTACGACCCGCAGCTGTTCCCGACCGAGGACTTCCGCGAGTGCTGCGCACGCAGCCTGGCGCGCTCGCAGCTGCCGCACTGGACGCCGGACTTCGAGACCGACGACGTGCCCGACCTGATCGAGCAGATCCGCACCCGGCTGCTGCCCAAGCGCGGCGTGTTCGCGCTTCAGTCCGAGATCATCGTCACGGTCGGCGCGCAGCACGCGTACTACCTGCTCGCCGACGCGCTGTTCGACGAGACCCGGCGCGTCGGCCTGGAGGAGCCCGGCCATCCGCATGCGCGCAACAGCTTCGCGCTGCGCAACCCGAAATGGGTCGAGGTCGCGGTCGACGACGACGGGCTGGTCGTCGATGCGCTGCCCGCGGTCGACTACCTGTTCGTCACGCCCTCGCACCAGAGCCCGACGACCGCGACGCTGAGCCTGGAGCGCCGCCAGTGGCTGCTGCGCAAGGCCGAGCTGCAGGACTTCGTGATCATCGAGGACGACTACGAGGCCGAGAACCTCTACGAGGGCACGCCGATGCCGGCGCTGAAGAGCCTGGACAAGAGCGGCCGCGTGATCTATGTGGGCTCGGTGTCGAAGAGCCTGTCGCCGGCGCTGCGGCTCGGCTACATCGTCGCGCCGCGTGCGCTGATCAAGGAGCTGCGCGCGATCCGCCACGCGATGGTGCGCCACCCGAGCGCGTTCCTGCAGCACGCCTACGCGCTGTTCCTGTCGCTCGGCCATCACGAGTCGCACGCGCGGCGCGTCAACCAGGCGATGCAGGCGCGCCTCGCGCTCGCGGCGCAGGCGCTGCGCGAGCACCTGCCCGACTTCGAGTTCACGCTGCCGCAGGGCGGCGCCTCGATCTGGGTGCGCGCACCGGGCTGGGTCGACGCCGGCGAGCTGGCGCTGATGGCGCGCAGCCACGGCGTGCTGATCGAGGCCGGCGACGTGTTCTTCGCGAAGCCGCCGTACCCGTGCCCGTTCTTCCGGCTGCGGCTGTCGTCGATCGCCGCGGCGCAGATCGCCGCCGGCATCCGCGCGCTCGGGCTGGCCGTCGACGAACTGGCCCAGGCACGCGGCGAGGCGCGCGCGCCGACCGCGACGCCGCACTGACGCCGGCGGCTGCCGCCCCGCTGCACCGCCGCAGTGCGGGCACCGGCGCGATGCACCAGATCGAGGGTAAGTCCGGGTGGGCTGGCTCCATGGGGGCCGGGTGGCTGGTACTTCCTCCGTCGGGCGGGTTGCGCGCACAGTCGCGTTGCCGTGAAATGGGCCGATGCGGCCCGTTCCCGAACCGACAACCAGGAGCAACGACATGACCCCGATCAGGACTTTGGCCGCCACCGCGGCGATGTGGATGATGGCCGGCGCGGCCTTCGCGCAGACCAAGGAGGTGACGATCGCGCACCAGGACATGCTGGACCCGTACCGCACGGTGATGGAGTCCGGCGAACTCGAGAAGGCGACCGGCTACAAGATCCATTGGCGCATGTTCGGCGGCGGCGGTGACGTGATCCGCGCGATGGCCTCGGGCGACGTGCAGATCGGCGAGGCCGGCTCCAGCCCGATCACCGCGGCGGCGAGCCAGGGCCAGGACATCAAGCTGTTCTGGATCCTCGACGACATCGCCGACGCCGAGGCGCTGGTCGCGCGCAACGGCTCGGGCATCAACAGCGTGAAGGACCTGAAGGGAAAGAAGGTCGCCACGCCGTTCGTCTCGACCTCGCACTACCAGCTGATGGTCGACATGAAGCTCGAAGGCGTCGATCCGAAGACCGTCAACGTGATGAACATGCGCCCGCCCGAGATCGCCGCCGCCTGGGAGCGCGGCGACATCGACGCCGCGTTCATCTGGGACCCGGTGCTGAGCAAGGTCAAGACCAACGGCAAGGTGCTCGCGACCTCGGGCACGATCGGCAAGAAGGGCTACCCGACCTTCGACGGCATGGTGGTCAACGCCGCGTGGGCGGCGAAGAACGAGGCCTTCATGGTCGCGTTCGTGAAGGCCCTCGCGAAGGCCGACGCCGAGTACCGCGACCACCAGGCGACGTGGACGGCCGACTCGCCGCAGGTCAAGGCGGTCGCGAAGTGGACCAAGGCCGACGCGAAGAGTGTGCCCGCGGCGATGGCGCTGTACCGCTTCCCGACGCTGCAGGAGCAGGCTTCCGCGACTTGGCTGGGCGGCGGCGCCGCGAAGGCGATGACCGACACCGCCGCGTTCCTGAAGGAGCAGGGCCGCGTGCAGGAGGTCAAGCCGAACTACAGCGCGTTCGTGACCACGACCTACGTCAACAAGGCGCTCGGCAAGTAAGGAGGCCCATCATGCCGACGCTCGACATCCGCGACCTCACGGTCAACTACGCCGTCAAGGGCGGCATGCTGCAGGCGCTCGCGCCGGTCAGGCTGAAGATGCACGACGGCGACTTCGTCGTCGCGCTCGGGGCCTCGGGCTGCGGCAAGACGACGCTGCTGAACGCGATCGCCGGCTTCCTGCCGCCGTCGAGCGGCGAGATCCTGCTCGACGGCCGGCCGGTCGCCGGCCCCGGCGCCGACCGCGGCGTGGTGTTCCAGAAGCATGCGCTGATGCCGTGGCTGAACGTGCGCGACAACGTCGCGCTCGGGCTGCGGCTGAACGGCGTCGACAAGGCGCGGCGCGACGCCGTCGCGAACGAGAAGCTCGGTCTGGTCGGGCTCGAGAAGTACGCCGACCGCGCGGTCTACGAGCTCTCGGGCGGCATGCAGCAGCGCGTGGGCATCGCGCGCGCGCTCGCCAGCGACCCGGCCGTGCTGCTGATGGACGAGCCGATGGGCGCGCTCGACGCGTTCACCCGCGAGACCGTGCAGGAGATCCTGCTGCGCGCCTGGTCGGCGACGAACAAGATGGTGTTCTTCATCACCCATTCGGTCGAGGAGGCACTGTTCCTCGCGACGCGGCTGATCGTGATGAGCCCGAGCCCGGGCCGCATCTCGCACGTCTACGACGACGTGCCGTTCTCGCGCCAGTTCCTGGCCCACGGCGACGCGCGCAAGGTCAAGTCCGAGCCCGAGTTCATCCGGTTGCGCGAAGAGGTGCTGTCCATCATCCACCAGCGGGAGGCGCTCCATGCCTGACGTCAATCTCTCGGCGATCGCCGCCGTCGTCGCGCCGCCGTCGGTGGCCAATCCGGCCGCCGCAACGCCGCTCAAGACGAGCAAGTTCAAGGTCCCCGGCGAGGGCAACAGCGCCGGCATCAGCGTCGTCACGGTGATCGTGCTGCTCGCGTTGTGGGCGCTCGTCACCAACCTGGGCTGGGTCAAGCCGCTGTTCCTGCCGACGCCGCAGGCCGTGTTCGAGCAGTTCTACGAGTACCTGATGGGCACCGCGAACGACAAGCCGCTGTGGCAGCACTTCACGGCCAGCATGCTGCGCGTGTTCTCGGCGTTCTTCCTGGCCTGCCTGACCGCGATCCCGATCGGCATCTCGATGGGCATGAGCCGCGTGATGCGCGGCATCTTCGACCCGCCGCTGGAGTTCTACCGCCCGCTGCCGCCGCTGGCCTACCTGCCGCTGATCATCATCTGGTTCGGCATCGACGAGACGCCCAAGATCCTGCTGATCTTCCTGTCGTGCTTCGCGCCGCTCGCGCTGGCCGCGCGCTCGGGCATGCGCAGCGCGTCGCAGGAGCAGATCAACGCCGCGTACTCGATGGGCGCGAGCTACTGGCAGGTGATTCGCCACGTGATCCTGCCGTCGGCGCTGCCCGACATCCTGATCGGCATGCGCATCGCGATCGGCTTCGGCTGGACCACGCTGGTGGCGGCCGAGATGGTCGCGGCCAACGTCGGCCTCGGGCAGATGGTGCTGAACGCGTCGAACTTCCTGCGCACCGACATCGTCATCATGGGCATCATCGTGATCGGCGTCGTCGCCTACATGTTCGACCTGCTGATGCGCTGGGTCGAGCGCGCGCTGGTGCCCTGGAAGGGCCGCATGTAGACCGGCCGGCCGCCGCCGCCGGGGCGGCGGCCCGACATGCCCGATCATTGCGGGGTTGCAACTTTCTTGGGCGCGTGCCCCTGCAGACCCCCGATGCACTCGGAACCGATCGAAACAGAAGGCCGCTTCAGACTTTTCGCGCCCGTCGGCCGCACCCTCAGGCTGTGGCTCTGGGCGGCGCTGACCGGCCTGCTGGCTGCCGCGGCGACCACCGGCTTCCGGTGGCTGATGACGCAGGTCGAATGGCTCGCGACCGGCCACAGCGGCGGGCTCGTCGAGGCCGCGCGCGCGATCGCGCCCTGGCACCGCATGCTGGTGTGCGCCGGCGGCGGGCTGCTGGCCGGCCTGACGCTCGCGTGGGGCCGGCGCTGGGCACGGCGCGGGCCGCACGGCGACGAGCACCTCGACTACATCGACGCGGCGCGCCACGGCCGCGTCGACCTGAACGACCGGATGACGCTGACGCGCAGCGTCTCGGCGCTGCTGTCGGTCGGCACCGGCGCGTCGATCGGGCGCGAGGGGCCGATGGTGCAGATGTCGGCGTGGCTCGCCGCCACGCTGGCGCGCTGGGTGCCGCTGCAGCCGCAGGAGCGCACGACGCTGCTGGTGTGCGGCATCGCGGCGGGCATCGGCTCGGCCTACCACGCGCCGGTGGCCGGCGTCGTGTTCGTGCTCGAACTGGCGCTCGGCTTCATCGTGCCGCACGCGATCGCGCCGGTGCTGATCGCGGCGGCGACGTCGTCGTCGCTGATCTACTGGCTGGTCGAACCGAAGCCGCTGTATTCGATGGCCGAGGTGACGCAACTGCCCACCAGCCTGGGCATTGCGCTGGTGGCCGGCGTCGTGTTCGGCGGGATCGGCCTGGCGCTGCTGGTGCTGCTCGAGAGGTCGCGGGCGGCGTTCGCGCACGTGCGTTCGCTGACCTGGCGGCTCGGGCTCGGCGGCCTGGCGGTCGGGTTGCTGTCGGCCGCCGTGCCCGAGGTCTGGGGCAACGGCTACAGCGTCGTCTCCGATGTGCTGCGCGGCGATTCGGCCTGGCACTGGCTCGCGCTGGTGCTGGTCGTGAAGGTCGTGGCCACGGCGCTGAGTTCGGGCAGTGGCGCGATCGGCGGGGTGTTCACGCCGTCGCTGTTCGTCGGTGCCACCGCGGGCAGCGTGTTCGCGCAGGCCGCGGTGCTGTACCTGCCGCCGGCGTGGATCGGCGATCCGCGCGTGCTCGCGGTGATCGGCATGGCGGCGGTGCTGTCGGCCGTGACGCATGCGCCGCTGATGGCGATCGTGATGGTGCTGGAGATGACGAACCAGTTCCAGCTCACGGTGCCGGCGATGCTGGCCTGCGGCGTGGCCTACGCGATCAGCACGCAGCTCGGCGGCCGGCCGCTGTACGGCAACCCGATCGAGGCGCACCGCTGATGCGCCGCGGGTGGGCCTGCCGCAGCTGCCGCGGGCGGCACAATCGCGGCACATGATTGCCGAGCCCCTGACGCGTCTGTTCGGCCCCTGGGTGCGCCAGGTCGACCGGCTGACCCTGCGCGCCGACCTGATCGCCGGCGTGCTGGGCGCGTTGCTGGTGCTGCCGCAGGGTTTCGCGTTCGCGTCGCTGGCCGGGCTGCCGCCCGAGTACGGCCTGTACACCGCGGTCGTGCCCTGCGTGATCGCGGCGCTGTTCGGCTCGAGCTGGCACGTCGTCTCGGGCCCGACCAACGCGAACTCGCTGGCGCTGTTCGCGACCCTGGCACCGCTCGCTGCGGTCGGCTCGCCGGCCTACATCCAGCTCGCGCTCGCGGTCACGGTGCTGGTCGGGCTGATGCAGTGGCTGATCGGCGCGCTGCGCCTGGGCAGCCTGGCGAACTTCATTTCGCCGTCGGCGCTGCGCGGCTTCATGACCGGGGCGGCGGCGCTGATCGCGGTGCATTCGGTGACCGATCTGCTCGGCCTCGTGCCGCCGGAGAAGCACGGCACCGGCGCGCTGTTGGTGCACATCGGCCAGCATGTCGAGAAGCTGCTGCCCGGCGCGCTGCTGGTGGGCCTGACCACGCTCGCGGTCGTGCTGCTGCTGCGGCGCGCGCTGCCGCGCTGGCCGTTCATGCTGCTCGGACTGGTGGCGGGCACCGCGGTCGCGGCGCTGCTGAAGGCATCGTCGCTGCCGCTGGGGTGGGCCGGGGTCGCGGTCGTCGGCGCGATCCCGCCGATCGTGCCGCGTTTCCACTGGCCCGGCGTCGAGCTGCGCAGCCTGCCCGAGCTGCTGTCGATCGCGTTCGCGCTGACGATCGTCGCGCTCGGCCAGTCGATCTCGATCGCGAAGGCGGTGGCGGTGCGCTCCGGCCAGGCGATCGACGCGAACCGCGAGTTCCGCGGCCAGGGGCTGTCGAACATCGTCGGCGGCTTCTTCTCGTCGTATGTGTCCTGCGGCTCGCTGAACCGCTCGATGCCCAACTTCGAGTCCGGTGCGCGCACGCCGCTCGCGGCGGTGTTCGCCTCGGGGTGGCTGCTGCTGCTGATCGCGTTCAGCGCGCCGCTGCTGGCGCTGATCCCGCTGCCGGCGATCGCCGCGCTGCTGATGGTCGTGGCCTGGTCGCTGTTCGACATCCCCGGCTGGCGCCGCCTGTGGCTGCACAGCCGGCAGGACTTCGCGATCGCGGCGGTCACGGCGCTGGCGACGATGACGATCCGCATCGAGATGGCGATCCTGCTCGGCAC
>JAYSLR010000649.1:0-6398 GCA_043725365.1 Rhizobacter sp.
GCTTGGTCTGCGTGCCGCCGTCGGGGTAGAACACGATGCCGATCGAGCACGACACCGCGACCTCGCGGCTGCCGATCGAATACGGCTCGCTCAGCGTCGCCAGCATGCGCGTGGCGACCTGCGCCGCGGTCTGCTCGTCGACTTCGCCTTCGAGCAGCATCAGGAATTCGTCGCCGCCGACGCGCGCCATCGTGTCGTTGGAGCGTGACAGGCGCCGCAGCCGGTCGCCGACCTGGCGCAGCACGGCATCGCCGCTGCTGTGGCCGAACGAATCGTTGATCGGCTTGAAGCCGTCGAGGTCGATGAACAGCACGGCCAGGCGCGTCTTCGCCTGGTCGACACGGCCCACGGCGGCCACCAGCTTGTCCTCGAACACCAGGCGGTTCGGCAGGCCGGTGAGCGCGTCGTGGTAGGCAATCTTCTGCAGGTCCGAATTGGCTTGGCGCAGCGAGCGCTCGAGGCCATCGGCACGATCCAGCAGATGGCGCTCGATGCGCGACATGAAGCGCACCACCGCCAACGACAGCACGGTCGCCACGCCGGCGAGCAGCGCCGCATGCAGCGACGGCAGGCCGGGGACGGTGTCGGGCGCGCCGAAGGAGACCTCGTCGCCGATCGACAGCCACAACACGCCGGCCAGCGCGAGCCCGGCGCCGACCCAGCTCCATCTCGCAGGGCGCGCCGGCATTTGCAGCAGGCCTTCGCTGCCGAGCACGTAGGCGACCAGCAGCGCGCCGGCGCCGATCACGGTCGCGGCCAGCGGCCAGGACTGCGCCCACAGCGCAGCCCACGGGTTCACCGGCTGGAGCGACACCAGCACCAGGCCGAACGATGCGCTGATGCCCGCCGCGAAGCCGGCGCTGACGCGCAGCCAGCTGCGCCAGCCGGGCAGCGTCACCGCCGCGGCCGCGAACAGCCCGAACGCAGTGCCGACGCTGATCAACCAGGAGGCCAGCAACAACGCGGCATCGTGCGACAGGTCGAGGTCGCCGTGGCGCCCGAGCAGCGTGAACAACAACGCCGCCCACAGGCTGGTGCCCCAGGACACCGCGCCGCCCAGCAGCCAGCCCCAGGGGCTCGCGTGCCGCCTGGTGCGGGCGCGCCGCACCATGTCCAGCGCCACATGGGGCAGGTACAGGCACAGCAGCAGCGCCGCAGAGAGCAGCACCATGCGAACGGGCAAGGCCTCCATGGTCTTCCTTTCGAACTCGATCGCCGCGGACCGGCGATGCAGGCCCCGTGCGGCAGCATGCGATGCGCGCCGCCCGGGGTACCACTGGCTTATCGGCGGCGGACCGGGCAAACTTGAAGCCGCACGCGTGGGCGGCGCCGCACGACGAGCCTAAAGAATCCGCGCCGGCATCCGATAAGCTGCTGACCATGCAAGAAATCACACCTTTCTCGCTGTTCCTTGCTCCGATCGGGGTCGCACTCACCTGGGCCGCGGCCCGCTGGTGGTACGGACGCGAGCGACGTCGAGTCGAACATCGGCTCGGCAAGATGCAGACCGATCGCGACGGGCTGCAGGAGCAGTTGAAGCGCGCGCGCCAGCAGGTCGCGCAGTTGCAGAAGGAGTTGTCGACCTGGCGCCTAGCCTCGGCCACGACCGCTGCCGGCAAGGCCGGCAGCACCCGCGCGGTCGAACCGCCGGTCGCGGTAGCGGCGCCCGCGCGAGCGCGGCCCGAACTTCCGGCGGGGCTCGTGTTCGATGCACCCCAGCTGGCCGCGCACGGCTTCGCCGACACCCAACCGTTCGACCCGGACGCCGTCGCCGGCTTCGCGCGCAAGCGTTCGTAGTCGCCGGCGCCGATCCACCGCGATCGCGACGCAGCGCCTGCATGCGCAATCTGCTCGCCTGGCTGCGCTGGCCCCGCCGGCCGTCGGCCCGGCCCCTGCCCGGCGCGCGCGCCGCCAGGCCGCGCGAGCCGATGACCGACTCCGACTGGGCCCGGCACCGGGCGCCGCTGCGCCACCGCGACGCGATGCTGTCGGACGACGCGGTCGAGTGGCTGGCCGCCCTGCCCGAGGACTTCCGACCCGCGGCGCTGGCCGAGCGCTTTCCGCGCATCGTCAACCGGCTCGCGCAGCTGTGGCGGGACCCGGGCCTGACCGAGCATCTGCTCGATGAACTGGTCGTGCCGAGGCGCCCGGGCCGGCAGGGCTTTCCGCCCGAAGTGACCGTCGACCTGCAGTCGCTGCAGGTGCTGAACGATCACCGGCTGTACCTGTCCGAAGACCCCGATACGCAGGAACCCTAGGGCCCGGCCAGCAGCCGCAGCAACAACTCGACGCGCGCCTTCGCCGGCGTCAGGTCGTCGGCCGACGGCAGCGCCGCGGCGGCCGCGTCCAGCACGCGGCCGTCGCCGCAGCGCGTGCTGCGCAGCACCTGCACGCCGGCGCGCTGCGCCTCGAGCAGCGCCTGCTCCAGCGCGTGGTGCACGCTGCCGTTGCCGGTGCCCGCGACGACGAGACCGCGAGCGCCGGCTGCACGCAAGGCGTCCACCAGCGCAGCGTCAGCGCCGGCGTGGCTCGTGACGATCGCGACCCACGGCCACGCCGCGGCGTCGGCCGGCAAGGCCGCGACGGCGAGCGCGGCGCCGTCCTGCGGCCAGGCGCGGAACAGTCGCAGCCGGCCTTCCTCGACGACGCCGATCACGCCGGCATCGCCGGCGCTGAACGCGTCGATCCGGTACGGGTGGACCTTGCGCACGTCGCGCGCGCCGAACACGCGCCCGCCCAGCACCGCGACGACGCCGCGGGCCTGCGGGGCGCGCGCGACGACGACCGCGTCGAGCAGGTTCTGCGGCCCGTCCGGCTGCAGCGCGGTGGCCGGCCGCATCGCCGCGGTCAGCACGATCGGCTTCGTAGGCGCGAGCACGCGCTGCAGGAACCACGCCGTCTCCTCGAGCGTGTCGGTGCCGTGGGTCACGACGAGACCGGCCACCTCGGACCGGCCGAGGTGGAAGGCACAACGCAGCGCCAGCGTGCGCCAGGTGTCGTGGTCCATGTCCTTGCTGTCGAGCTGCGCGACCTGCTCGACCTCGAGCGCGACCCCGGCCAGCGCCGGCACGCCACGAACCAGCTCGGCGACGCCGCGCTGTGCAGCGATGTACCCGATGTTGTCCGACGCGTCGCTGGCCGCGCCCGCGATCGTGCCGCCGGTGCCGAGCACGACGACGGTGGAGCGATGGTTTTGCATTTTTTCGAAAGCTGGATGAAAATACAGGTGCTGGATGAATCGCCAGTCGCGGCCCGCATTGAGCGGGCTGTGGCAAGCCACCCGCCATCATCGAGGAAATTCCGTGTACGAACCGCCCAAGCTCACCGACCGGCAACAGCAGATCCTCGATCTGGTCCAAAGCGCGATCGAGCGCACCGGCGCGCCGCCCACGCGCGCCGAGATCGCGGGCGAGCTCGGCTTCAAGTCGGCCAACGCCGCCGAGGAGCACCTGCAGGCGCTGGCGCGCAAGGGCGTGATCGAACTGGTGGGCGGCACCTCGCGCGGCATCCGCCTGATGCCCGAGACGCTGCGCCAGCTGAACCAGCAGCGCGGCAAACAGTACAGCCTGCCCTTGCCCAGTCTCGCGCAGCTCACGCTGCCGCTGGTCGGCCGGGTCGCGGCCGGCAGCCCGATCCTGGCGCAGGAGCACATCGACCAGACCTACCTGATGGAAGCCAGCATGTTCCCGCGCCGGCCCGACTACCTGCTGAAGGTGCGTGGCATGAGCATGCGCGACGCCGGCATCATCGACGGCGACCTGCTCGCGGTGCAGCGTGCCAAGGAGGCCAAGAACGGCCAGATCGTCGTCGCGCGGCTCGGCGACGAGGTGACCGTCAAGCGCTTCCGCCGCACCCGTCACAGCATCGAGCTGATCCCCGAGAACCCCGATTTCCAGACCATCGTCATTCCCACCGGCGGCGATGCAGGCGAGTTGCAGTTCGAGCTCGAGGGCCTGGCCGTCGGCCTGATCCGCAACAACATGATGATGTGATGGGCGCCGCCACCGTGATCAAGGCACCGAAGGCCGCGAGCGCGGCCGAGTGCGAGACGCTCGAGCAGCTGCCCAACATCGGCCCGTCGCTGGCCGCCGACCTGCGCCTGATCGGCATCGAGCGCCCGGCCGACCTGCGCGGCAAGGATGCGTTCGTGCTGTACCAGAAGCTGTGCGCGGCCGCCGGCCAACGCCAGGATCCGTGCGTGCTCGACACCTTCATGGCCGCGACCGATTTCATGCGCGGCGCGCCCGCCGCGCCGTGGTGGCACTACACCGCGCAGCGCAAGGCCTTGTTCGGTCAGGTCTGAGGCCGGCACGGCGGGTCGGGGCGAAGCGCCGATCTGGGGGCTCGAACCGGCCCATTTCGACGCTTCGGCCGATCGTGCGGCGCGAAACAATCGATCCCTCGCACCGGCCCCGCGTCGGGCAGGCTTCGAATCATGCACACCACCCTCACCCCGGCAGCGCAACACCTGCGCCGCACTCCATGAGCACGCGCTTCTACGCCGGGCCGATCAGCAGCGGCATGGGTCGGCGCTGGGACGACTGGCACGAGCCCGAAGCCGGCCCCGAAGTGCCGCCGCGGCGCACTCGGGCGCCGCTCGGCGCCGTGACGCCACCGGCGGTTGCACCTGCATCGCCGCCCGCGGCAAACGCGCGGCGCAGCTCCCCGATCGCGCCGCGCTGAGCGGGCGTCGACGCGGTACATCCGCGTCGCGCGGGCACACGCTTACTGCTGAATCGCTCCCAGGAAGTCCGTCTTTCCCAGTTCGACGCCGTTGTGGCGCAGCAGCGCGTAGGCGGTCGTCATGTGGAAGAAGAAGTTCGGCAGCGCGAAGTGCTTCAGGTAGGCCTCGCCCTTCAACGTGAGGGGGCCGGCGCGGCGCGGGATCGTCACGTCCTTGTCGTCCGTTCCTTCGAGCTTGGCCGCCGGCACCGACTTGATGAACGCGCTTGTGGCGCGCAGGCGCTCGCGCAGATCGGCCAGCGTGACTTCGGTGTCGTCGAACTTCGGCGCCTCGACGTCGGCAAGCCGCGCGATCGCGAACTTCGCGCCGTCGCAGGCGATCTGGATCTGGTTCGTGAACGGCAGCATGTCGGGCGCCAGCCGCGTGCCCAGGTACACGACCGGATCGAATTTCTTCGCCTGCGCATGCGCCTCGGCTTTGTCGAGCCAGTGGCCGCAGTTCTCGAGCATGCGCAGGAAGATCGGCACGCTGGCCGAGTACATGGTGATGGACATGGGGTCGTCTCCCGGGATCGTCGATTCGAAGTGGCGCATGCTACCGGCCTTCGCGCAGGCGTGCACAATCGGTGCGCCCCCGGACTCCCGCGAGACGACCCGCCCCCCGTGAACATCATCATCCTCGACGACTACCAGGACGCGGTGCGCAAGCTCAAGTGCGCGAGCGTGATGGAGCAGCTCAACGCCAAGGTCTTCACGAACACCGTCAAGGGCATCGGCCAACTGTCGGTGCGCTTGCGCGACGCCGAAGTGCTGGTGCTGATCCGCGAACGCACGCAGTTCCCGAAGCAGTTGCTCGAGAAACTGCCCAAGCTGAAGCTGATCTCGCAGACCGGCAAGGCCGGCCCGCACATCGATGTCGAGACCTGCACGCGCATGGGCATCGCCGTCGCCGAAGGTGTGGGCTCGCCGGTCGCGCCGGCCGAGCTGACCTGGGCGCTGATCATGGCGGCGATGCGGCGCCTGCCGCAGTACATCGGCAATCTGAAGCACGGCGCCTGGCAGCAGTCGGGGCTGAAGGCCTCCTCGATGCCCGCGAACTTCGGCCTGGGGATGGTGCTGAAGGGCAAGACGCTGGGCATCTGGGGCTACGGCAAGATCGGCCAGATGGTCGCCGGCTACGGCAAGGCCTTCGGCATGCACATCACGGTCTGGGGCAGCGAGTCGGCGCGCGAACGTGCGATCAAGGACGGCTGCGTGGCCGCCCCGAGTTGCGAGGCCTTCTTCGAGGCCTGCGACGTGCTCTCGCTGCACCTGCGGCTGCACGACAGCACGCGCGGCATCGTCAAGCTCGATGCGCTGTCGCGCATGAAGCCGACCGCGCTGCTCGTCAACACCTCGCGCGCCGAGCTGATCGAGGAAGGCGCGCTGGTCTCGGCGCTGAACCGCGGCCGGCCCGGCATGGCGGCGGTCGACGTGTTCGAGAGCGAGCCGATCTTGCAGGGGCACCCGCTGCTGCGCCTGGAGAACGCGGTGTGCACGCCGCACATCGGCTACGTCGAGCAGGACAGCTACGAGCTCTACTTCCGCGCCGCGTTCGAGAACGTCGTGAACTTCATCAACGGCACCCCGACGAACATCCTGAACCCCGAGGCCTTGCGAGTGCTGCGCTGATGCCGGAGTCTCCAACGCCGGCGGGACCAGCGCCGGGCCGCTCC
>JAYSLR010000650.1:0-2102 GCA_043725365.1 Rhizobacter sp.
CGAGCCCGGTCGGCGCGTCGGTGGTGGCGCGCTCCTGGAGCCTTTCGTGGAAGCGCTCGTCGAGCACGTCCTTCACCTCGAAGCGCAGGATCGTGTCGCCGACCCGTACCTTGTCGCCGCTCCGCACCTCCTGCTCCTGCACCCGCGCGCCGTTCACGAACACCCCGTTCTTGCTGCCCAGATCCTGCGCCAGCGCCCGCGGCGGCTCGTGCGGCGCGGCGCTCAGCCCGGCGCGCTGCAGCGCCGCGCGCAGGCGGTCCATTTGGCGCGTCCACGGATCGACGCGGTGGCGGTCCCACCAGGCCCAGGCGGCGCCGAGCAGCGCCAGCGTGCTGAGCGCGCCGATCAGCAGCAGCGCCAGGTCCTCCCAGCTCGGCGACGCGACGCCCAGGTTCTTCAGCAGGTCGAGCTGCCGGCCGCGCGAGTAGTTCAGCACCCACTGGTTCCAGCGGTTGTTCAGCGCCTCCCAGCCGTTGCGCAGCTGGTCCATCAGCTGCGGGCTGACCGTGGCGATCGCGCCGGCGACGAGGCCGCGCGCCGGCAGCAGCCGCGCACCGCGGTCGACGCGCTCGGGCGCGACCGCGGCGGTCGCGTCGGCACGCACCCAGCCCAGCCCCGGCTGCCAGTATTCGGCCCAGGCGTGCGCCGAACTCTGGCGCACGATGTAGTAGCCGTCGCTGGCGAACGGGTCGACGCCCTGGTAGCCGGTGACGACGCGCGCCGGCACGCCGAGCGCGCGCATCACGACGACGAACGAGGCCGCGAAGTGCTCGCAGAAGCCGGCGCGGCGGTCGAGCCAGAATTCGTCGACCGCGTCGCGACCGTACTCGCCCGGTGCGAGCGTGTAGCTGAAACCGGCGCTGCGGATGTGCGTCAGCAGGGCCTGCGCGAGCACATGCGGGTCGGCGTTCGCATAGCGCGGATCGCGGCGCATCGCGGCGGCCCATGCGAGCGTGCGCGGGTTGTAGCCGGGCGGCAGCTCGAGATCGTCCTGCAGGTTCGGCCCGGCCGTGACCGGGCCGTAGCGGAACGCGGTGAACGCCTCGGCGCGCAGGCGCACGCGCTCGTCGAGCGGCCGGTCGGCGCGCCACTGCAGGTCGGGCAGCCCGACCACGCGCAGGCCCTCGATCTGCGGCGCGTCGGCGGCGGCCTCGAGCAGCGGCAGCACGGTCAGCCGCGACGGCTCGATCGTCATCTCGTAGCGCAGCGGGGCGCCGCTGGTGCGCAGGTTGCGGCGCGGCGGCGCGAGGGCGCCGAACGACGGCGGCTGCCCAGTCCATTCGACGCCGTCGAAGCGCGACAGCACCGGCCCGCGGAAGTACAGCGCCTGCGGCGGCGGCGGCGTGCCGTCGAAGCGGATGCGCAGCGCGATGCTGTCGTCCAGCGCGGCCTCGGCGACCGAGCCCATGCGCATCGTGTTCGACAGGCCGGTCGTGCTCAGCCCGTCCTGCGGTACGCCCCACAGCGGCCCGATGCGCGGGAACAGCACGAACAGCAGCGCCATGATCGGCGCGCCGAACAGCGCGGTGCGCGCCGACAGCCGTGCGGCTTGGCGCAGGCTCGGCTGGCCGACCGGCATGTGCGCCAGCACCAGCGCCGTCAGCAGGCCCCACACCGACACCAGCATCATCAGCGCGACCAGCAGCGATTGCGAATACAGGAACTGCGTCAGGATCAGGAAGAAGCCGAGGAAGAACACGACGAAGGCGTCGCGCCGCGCGCGCAGCTCGAGCGTCTTCAGCGCCATCAGCACTACCGCCATGGTCACGCCAGGCTCCTTGCCGAGCAGCGAGCGGTACGACCAGAAAGTCAGCGCGGCGGCGACCGCGAGCACGGCGACGAGCGTCCAGCGCCCCGGCAGCGGCGCATTCGACAGCGTCAGCCGGGCGCGCCACAGCAGCATCACCAGCGTCAGCAGCCCGCACCAGACCGGCAGGTGCGCGGCATGCGGCAGCACGGTCCAGCCGATCACGAACAGCAGGAACAGTGTGTCGCGCGCATCGCGCGGCAGGCGGCGCCACGAGGTCAGCAGATGTCGACGCGCCGGGCCGCCCCAAGCCGGCCCGGATCCCCGCGGGGGCTCGACCGGCGACCTCGCCGGG
>JAYSLR010000651.1:0-4567 GCA_043725365.1 Rhizobacter sp.
CCTGCGCAAGCATCACCCGCCCGGGGTCGAGATCGTGCCGCTGTTCGCGCGCCTGAGCCAGCAGGAACAGGACCGCATCTTCGAGCCGCACAGCGCGCGCCGCATCGTGCTCGCGACCAACGTCGCCGAGACCTCGCTGACGGTGCCGGGCATCCAGTACGTCGTCGACGCCGGCACCGCGCGCGTCAAACGGTACAGCTATCGCAACAAGGTCGAGCAGCTGCTGGTCGAGCCGATCAGCCAGGCCGCGGCGAACCAGCGCGCCGGCCGCTGCGGGCGTGTCAGCGACGGCATCTGCATCCGCCTGTACGACGAGCAGGAGTTCGCCGGCCGCCCGCCATTCAGCGACCCGGAGATCCTGCGCTCGTCGCTGGCCGGCGTGATCCTGCGCATGAAGTCGCTGAACCTCGGCACGGTCGAGGACTTTCCGTTCCTCGAGCCGCCGCCGAAGCGCGCGATCGCCGACGGCTACCAGTTGCTCGCCGAACTCGGCGCCGTCGACGACGTCAACGAGCTGACGCCGATCGGTCGCGAACTCGCGCGGCTGCCGCTGGACCCGCGCGTCGGCCGCATGATCCTGGAGGCGCGCACCCGCGACGCGCTGACCGAGGTGCTGATCATCGCCGCCGCGTTCAGCGTGCAGGAGGTGCGCGACCGGCCGCTCGAACACCAGCAGGCGGCCGATGCGGCGCACAAGAAGTTCGACGACGAGAAGAGCGAGTTCGTCGGCGATCTGAAGCTGTGGAAGTGGCTGGAGGACAGTCGTGGTGGCCAGGGAGAGCACAAGGTTTCGCAACGCAAGCAGGAGCAGCTGCTGCGCGACCACTTCATCTCGCCGCGGCGCGTTCGCGAATGGCGCGACATCCATTCGCAGCTGCACACGGTGGTGGCCGAACACAAGTGGCGGCTGAACGGTTCGCCCGCAACCTACGAACAGATCCATCTGTCGATGCTGGCCGGCTTGCTCGGCAACATCGGCTGCAAGAGCGAGGACGAGGACTGGTACCTCGGCGCGCGCGGCATCCGCTTCTACAAGCACCCGGGCGCGAACCTGTCGAAGAAGCCCGGGCGCTGGATCGTCGCGGCCGAGCTGGTCGAGACCACGCGCCTGTTCGGGCGCAGCATCGCGGCGATCGAGCCGCAATGGCTGGAGCGCATCGGCGCCCACGTGATCAAGACCCAGCTGCTCGAACCGCACTGGGAGAAGAAGGCCGCCGAGGTGATCGCGCTGGAGCGCGCGACGCTCTACGGCATCGTGATCTACAGCAACCGGCGCGTGAACTTCGGCAACGTCGATGCGGCGGCGGCGCGCGAGATCTTCATCCGCGAGGCGCTGGTCGCCGGCGAGTGGGAGACGAAGTTGCCGTTCGTCGCCGCGAACCGCAAGCTGATCGCGCAGGTCGAGGAACTCGAGCACAAGTCGCGCCGCCAGGACGTGCTGGTCGACGACGAACTGATCCACGCGTTCTACGACGCACAGCTGCCGGCCGACGTGTGCAGCGGCCACAGCCTGGAGCGCTGGTACCGCGAGGAATCGAAGCGCCAGCCGCGAGCGCTGCTGCTGACGCGCGAGGAGCTGATGCGCCACGAGGCGGCCGGCATCACCAGCAGCGCGTTCCCGAAGACGGTCCGCCTCGGCGGCGTCGACTGCAGTGCGACCTACCTGCACGCGCCGGGCGATCCCAAGGACGGCGTGACGGTGACGGTGCCGATCTACTCGCTGAACCAGGTCAGCGACGAGCGCTGCGAGTGGCTCGTGCCCGGGATGCTGAAGGACAAGGTGCTCGCGCTCGTCAAGAGCCTGCACCAGCGGCCGCGCTCGAGGCTGGTGCCGCTGCCGGACTATGCGGCGGCCTTCGTCGAGGCGGTCGAGTTCGGCCAGGGCAGCCTGCTGGACGTGCTGCTGAAGCATGTGCGCGACAAGACCCAGCTCGACGTCAAGCGTGCCGACTTCAAGCTCGAGCAGGTGCCGCCGCACCTGCTGATGAACTTTCGCGTCAACGACGAGCACGGCCGCCAGCTCGGCACCGGCCGCCACCTCGCGGCGCTGAAGGCCGAGCTCGGTGGCCAGGCGCGTTCGGCGTTCCAGGCGCTCGCGGCGCTGAAGTTCGACGCGCCGCCCGCGCCGCCCGCGGCACCCGCGCTGCCGGCGAAGAACGCCGCGGTGATCGTCAGGCCGGCGGCGCGGGCCGAGGCCGCGGGCGCTGCCGCCGAGAAGTACACCGCCTGGACCTTCGGCGAGCTGCCCGAGCTGATGGAGATCCGCCAGGGCGGCCAGTCGTTGATCGGCTTTCCGGCGCTGATCGACAAGGGCGCGCATGTCGAGATCGAGGTTTTCGACGAGCCCGATGTGGCGGCGCGCAAGCACCGTGCCGGCCTGCGCCGGCTGATCGCGCTGCAGATCCGCGACGCGCTGAAATACCTCGAGAAGAACATTCCCGACCTGCAGAAGATGGGCGTGGCTTACCTGCTCGTGGCGGGCGGCAGTGCCGACGAGTTGCGCGACCAGATCGTCGACGTGGCGCTCGAGCGTGCGTTCCTGGCGGATGCCTTGCCCACCGACGCGGCGGGCTTCGCGCGCTGCATCGAGGGCGGGCGCGGGCGCCTGACGCTGATCGCGAACGAGGTCGCGCGCAGCGCCGGTGCGATCCTGATGGAACACGCCGCGGCGCTGCGCAAGCTGAAGGAGGCGCGCGCGCCGAAGGAGGCCGCCGACGACATTGCGGCGCAGCTCGCGCGGCTCGTGCCGAAGCGCTTTGTCGCGGCCACGCCCTGGGCCCAGCTCGCGCACCTGCCGCGCTACCTGCGGGCGGTGGTGATGCGGCTCGACAAGCTGCGCAGCGACCCGGCGCGCGACGCGCAGCGCCTGGCCGAACTGCGCCCGATCGAGCAGCGTTACTGGCGCCATCTGGCCGAGCGCAAGGGCGTGGCCGATGCGCGCCTGGACGAGTACCGCTGGCTGCTGGAGGAGTTGCGCGTCAGCCTGTTCGCGCAGGAACTGCGCACGCCGCAGCCGGTCAGCGTGAAGCGGCTGGAAAAGGTCTGGGCACAGCTGGTGTCGTAAGGGCCCGGCGGGCGCCCGAGGATCGGGGCCATGCGCTACATTGAGGCAGGTCGCCGACCCCAACCCGCAGGAGCGCACGCATGCATTACGTCTGGATGGCCGTCATCGGATTCGTCGTCGGCCTGATCGCACGGGCCGTCCTGCCCGGCACGCAGAGCCTGGGGATCATCCTGACGGTGGTGCTCGGCATCGCCGGCTCGTTCCTGGCCGAATTCGCAGGCCGGACGATGGGTTGGTATGCACAGGGCGAGCCGGCCGGGTTCGCGGCGTCGGTCGTCGGTGCCATCTTGCTGCTGTTCCTTGTCGGCAAGCTGAAGGGCCCCCCGAGTTCGAGCTGAGACCGGCCACTCCGATGCGGACGGCGGCACGCGCCAGCCCGGCTGACTGGGTCGTGGTGCCTGGCACCGCGCAGCAGGTCGAGGACGTCGTGCGCCAGTGCCGCCGTCTCGTCACGAAGCGTGCGCTGCTGGCGGCGGGGGTGGCGATCGTGCCGATTCCCGGCGTCGACTGGGTCACCGATGTCGCGGTGCTGATGAAGCTGATTCCGGAGATCAACCAGGCGTTCGGCCTGACGCCCGAGCAGGTCGAGCGGCTCGCGCCGGACCGGCGCCTGGTGGTCTACAAGACGATCTCGGCGGGCGGCGGCCTGCTGGTGGGCCGGATCGTCACGCGCGAACTGATCGCCAGGCTGCTGCGACTCGTCGGCGTGCGGCTGACCACGCAGCAGGCCGCCAAGTACGTTCCGATCGCCGGCCAGGCCATCTCGGCGGCGCTGACCTTCTCGTCGCTGAAGTTCGTATGCGAGCAGCACATCCAGCAATGCGTGGCGGTGTCGCGGCAGCTGATGCTGCCGACGCCAACGCCGGCGCGCTGAGTACAATCCGACCGTTCGGGGCGTAGCGCAGCCTGGTAGCGCAACTGGTTTGGGACCAGTAGGTCGCGAGTTCGAATCCCGCCGCCCCGACCACCCGATTCGCCGACCGCAACCAGCCCGTAGCTCAACTGGATAGAGCACCGACCTTCTAAGTCGGATGTCGGGGGTTCGAGTCCCTCCGGGCTGGCCACCGATTTTCATGAGTAGATCCGGGGTATCTGTCGATACTCGGGCAGCTGCCGATCGTTCGATTGCGCCCGGAGACCCGGATCCGCGCGCGCCAGCAGGGCCGCGGGTTCCCGGGTCGGTGTTCGATGCCACTCGTCCGGCTGTTCTGGTCCGGCCCTCCGGGCGCCGCGGTCCTCCGCAATCCATGCCTGGTCCGAGATTGGCGAGGCGCTGGCGGCATCGCCCGACGCCACGCCGGCGATTTGCCGTGGCGCGCGAAGGCGCTTAGACTGCACAGAATTCTGCAACTCCATCAAGAGGCCAGCCGTGAGCATCTCTGCCAGCGACGTGGTTCCGTTCACCCAGGCACGCGCCAACCTGTCCGAGCTGGCCGACCAGGTGAAGGCCGGCGCCGAGAAGATCATCACCAAGAACGGCGAGAGCTACGTGGCCCTCATCGA
>JAYSLR010000652.1:0-2657 GCA_043725365.1 Rhizobacter sp.
CGCCGACCCGGACGTGATCATGGTCGGCGAGATCCGCGACCAGGAGACCGCGAACATGGTCGTCGAGGCCTCGCTGACCGGCCACCTGGTGCTGAGCACGCTGCACACCAACAGCGCGCCCGAAACCGTGACGCGCCTGCTCGACATGGGGCTGGACCCGTTCAACTTCGGCGACTCGCTGCTGGCGGTGCTGGCGCAGCGCCTGGTGCGCCGGCTGTGCACGCATTGCCGCACCGCGAAGCCGGCCACGCGCGAGCAATCGGACGAACTGCTCGCCGACTACATGCTGGGCTTCGGCGCCGAGCCGCCGGTCGCGCGCGATGCCGTGATGGCCGGATGGAAGCAGCGCAACAGCCGCGACGGTCGACTGGTCCTGCACCACGCGCCCGGCTGCAAGGAGTGCGGCGACACCGGCTACAAGGGCCGCGCCGGCATCCACGAGATGATGGTCGTCTCGCGCGAACTGCGCCGCCTGATCCAGACCAACGCGCCCGCCGAGACGATCCAGCGCACCGCCCTGGCCGAAGGCATGCGCACGCTGCGCCAGGACGGCATCGACAAGGTGCTGGCCGGGATCACCTCGATCGAAGAGGTGCGGGCGACGAGCAACGTGTAGGGGTCCGCGAACCCACCCGTAAAATTCGAGGCATGCGCGTGGCGCCTGTATCTCGAAGGACTTGACGTGGACCTGAAGCTGCCGATCAGGATATTCGACGAACTCTCGGAATCGGTGATCGAATCGACCGGCATGCTCGACCTGGCCAGCGGCGAGATCCGCAGCGTCGAGTACGAGGATTACGACGCCGAACTCTCGGGCCTGCCGGCCGAGGACGAGCACTACGAATTCACTTCCGGGCTGCTGACCAACGGCGCGAAGGACGTCGAGTTCCGGGTCGAGGTCGACGTGATGTCCGGCCACTACTCGGTCACGCCCAGCGAACTGCTCGAGCTGAAGGGCCGCGCCGCCAAGCTCTTCACCGCGGCACCGACCGACGCGGCACCGACGATCGCGCCACGCAAGCGGCGCTGACGCCCGGCGCCGGCTGCGGCGCGCGGCCGCCCTGCGGGCGACAGGGTGTAAGAAACCCGCCCGCGCCGGCGACCTCCACCGGACTCGACAATCCATCCTGGAGCCTCCGATGACCCGCCGCACCCCCGACCCTTCCCCGACCGAACTGCCGCGCCGCCGTTTCGCCGCCGCGTTGACGGCGCTTGCTGCCGTCGCCGCGTTCGCGTTCGCCGCCGCGCCGATGCCGGGCCGCGCCGCCGGCGAGGCCGCGCTGAAGGTCCCGCCGCTGGCCGGCGACACCGGCAGCAGCGCAAGCGCAGGCCCCGAGACCGCGGTGTTCGCCGGCGGCTGCTTCTGGGGCGTGCAGGGCGTGTTCCAGCACACCCGCGGCGTGCTGGGCGCGGTGTCGGGCTACGCCGGCGGCAACCAGGCCACGGCGCACTACGAGATCGTCGGCTCGGGCCTGACCGGCCATGCCGAATCGGTGCAGGTGCGCTTCGACCCGAAGCAGGTGTCGTACGCGCAGCTGCTGCAGATCTTCTTCTCGGTCGTGCACGACCCGACCCAGCTGAACCGCCAGGGCCCGGACCGCGGCACGCAGTACCGTTCGGCCCTGTTCACGACCTCGGCGACGCAGCAGCAGACCGCCGAGCGCTACATCGCGCAGCTCGACACGGCCAAGGTCTACCCGGCGAAGATCGTCACCCAGGTCGTGCCGCTGACGGCCTTCTACCCGGCCGAGGGCTACCACCAGGACTACGCGACGTTGCACCCCGACTCCGGCTACATCGCCACCTTCGACCTGCCGAAGATCGCGGCGCTGAAGAGCCTGTTCGCCGCGCAATACCGGGCCGACCCGGTGCTGGTCGCCGGAGGCGCGGTCGCGAAGCGCCACTGACGCGCCCGATCCCCCGCCCTCGCGCGATGCGGGGCCCGGCCGCGGATGCGGTATGGTCGCGCCGATGCTCTTCGGCCTGCCCACCACCTACTGGCTGACCGTCCACAGCTTCGTGACGATCGTCGCGGTGCTGCTGTACGCCGTCACGGCCCACGTGCTGCAGCAGCGCCGCCACCCGACTGCGGCGATCGCCTGGGTGCTGTTCATCGTGCTCGCGCCGTACGTGGCGCTGCCGGCATTCCTGACCTTCGGCTCGCGCAAGCAGGCCCGGCCGCGCAACCGGCCGCTGCTGGCGCCGCCGGCCACCGATGCCGAAGGCCCGTGGGCGATCCAGACCGCGCTCGCGCTCGGCCAGCCCGAGCCGGCGCCGTACACCGACCTGCAGATCCACGGCGACGGCCACGCCGCGCTTGCCGCGCTGTGGGCCACGATCGACGGCGCCGAGCATTCCATCGACCTGTGCACCTTCATCGTCGGCCGCGACGCGGTCGGCCACGGGCTGGTCGAGCGCCTGAGCGCGAAGGCGCGCGCCGGCGTGAAGGTGCGCCTGATGCTCGACGGCCTGGGCCGGCTGATGCGCAGCCACCCGAACCTGACGCCGCTGCGCGCGGCCGGTGTCGAGGTGCTGCTGTTCGTGCCGCCGCTGCACTCGCCGCTGAAGGGCCGCACCAACCTGCGCGATCACCGCAAGATGCTGATCGCCGACGCCGGCCGCGCCACGCGGCGCCTGTGGTGCGGCGGGCGCAACCT
>JAYSLR010000653.1:0-4690 GCA_043725365.1 Rhizobacter sp.
CCTGGCGGCTGGAGGTGGAGCTCGTGCTCGACGCGGACGTTCGCGATCTCGAGATCCGCGTCTGGGTCGGCGAGGAGGCCGTCGCTTCGCTCGAGGGCATGGAGATCCGGCCTCGCAAGTCGAAGACCGGCAAAGCAGAATCGATCGACCATCTCGAAGCCGAAACGTCCTGAGACGGCAACGTCTCGGATGAAGAAAGGGCTGAATTCATTGCGGACCCGAAGCTCGTCTCGCAGGCCGGAGCCGGCGAAGATAGGCACCCCATCCGAAGAGTGTTCGCCGTCGATGCGACGCCAGTGCCTCCTCGAGACCCGGGACGACAGCACCGACCGCTTTCGCTTCGTCCGATGCGGCGAGTTCCTGGATGATCTGGAGCTTTCCCACGCCGCCGTTCAGACGGGACAAGTAGTAGGCCTCGCCAGCGGCATCGGGTGACCTCTTGAGAACGGTGGCATAGGCCAGCTTCACGAACTGCGACCCCTCGGTGGCAAGAAGGCCGGTCAAGGTCAGGTCTTCGCCGGCGACGACGGCCGACAAATGCGCTGCCGCGTCGCTGCGTTTGCGGTCGGCAAAAGCCGGACCGGGGCGTGACGGAGCCGTGGGCGCGACTGCCTGCGCTTCCGAGGCGAAGGCCCGGCGCAACAAATCGCTTTGGCGCATCCGGTCCCGATTGCGGTAGAAGACGTCGGGCGGTTGGATGGCCGACTTGCAGAATCGCGCCAGGTCATCGGCCCATTCTTCCCAACCATCGGCCTCCGAGTCGTCGACCGAACTGCTTGCCTCCTGGGTCGCGCTACCGACAAGCTCGACAAGCTCGGTGTCGTCCTGATAGAGGTGGACGCCGGAGCGGTCCTTGTAGGTGGAAAGAACTTCCAGCGTCGCCTCGATCTCCCGCGCGAACACCACTTTCCGGCGCGACAGGGCATGCATGAGCCCGAAGCCGAAGCCTTCGACGTACGACGGCAGGATGACGATGCTCGCTTGCGTGAAGAGCAACTCGACCTTGTCGGCCGTGAGGGTGCCGGATCGATAGCTCTGGAGATTGTCGACGTCGAAAGTGCGGGAACCGAGGACCACGAATCTCACACGCGGAAATCTCGCACTCAGGGTTCTCGCCGTCGCATCTGAATTCTTGTGCGCAAAGTGGTTCCCGAGAATGAGGATGTATCTCCCGTGCTCGCTGGGCGTCTTGCTTGGGTAGCTGCCGAGACGGGTGGGCAGCAGGCGGGCCAGGCTGGGTACCCGCGCTGATTCCGGGAACCTCGACGTGAACATCTTCTGGCTGAATTTGCTGATGTAGATGATGCCGTTCGCGTAGGTGGCTACGTGGCGCCAGAGAAGGTCGAGCTGCCAGGTGACGGACAAATAGCCGCAGTCCTCGGCCAGGGTGTCCAGCATGGCGTAAAGGTTGATCGGCGCCAAATCTTCCATGATGTCGATCTGGTGCAGATCGAACGGTTGACTCAACTTGATCGCGATCGCATACGTCCCGGTGCCTGCTTCGTTTTCGCGGCGCAGCGTCACCAGTGCGTCGAGACCGTGAAACGCAAACACTTCGGCGGAGCAGAGGACTGTGATGTCGAACGTCGAGCGATGGCGCGCGTGGAAGCTCTTGATCACCGCCAGCGCGAATTCGCTTGTGCCGTTGAGATAGCAGCCGAGACCGGTCAATTCGAAGACGACCTTCGGACTCCGATGCTTGACGCCGACCAGTTCGCCGAGCATACGTTCGGCGCGGAAGTGCGGCGACGACTGATAGCGCTCCACGAGGGGAATGAATTCCGCGTGCAGGCTCCTCATCTTCTGCAAGTTAGCGTCTTGGTGGCTCCTCAGATCGAGGTCGAGCAGACCGAAAGACGCAGATCCGGCGTGAAATGCAAACGCGTGATTGGCAAGGGCGGACCGAAAGCCGGCCTTGTTGGCGCGAAGGATCAGGTCGTTTTCTTCTTCGTACCCGATCCCGAAGTCTTCCCGCAGGGTGCCGAAATTTGCAAGCACCGCGTACTTGATCAGGAGATAGAAACCGACCGCCGTCGGCGTGAAGTGAAACTCGGGCAGCAGATGCGCGACCGAAGCCCAATTCGCGTAGGCCTCTTGCGGAGCAGGTACGTAGCCGCCGTAGAAGTGCGGCAGCGAGCAAATGGATGCATTGTTGGAGCGGGGACTGACAAAGGCGATCTGGGCATCGAGGTTCGCGACCTTGATCATGTTCTCGAGGGTGTGCGCAAAGGTCTCCGTGTCCGAGTTGATGAGAATCACGTCCCGCTTGTCCTCGAGCGAGACGGCCAGGCCGCGATTGACACTTCTCACAAAGCCCAGGTTGACCGGGTTCGTGATCAACACAACACGTTGCGCGTCCGAAGTCGCGTAGCCCTTTAGAAGCGCGCTCGTGTCGGCGTCGTCCGGCGAGTCGTTGACCAGGATGATTCGCGGATTCCGGTGGGCGAGCTCGCCGATGTTCACGACGATGGAGTCGAGGCAGCGCCGTGTGAGCTCCGGGTTCCTGTAGATCGGAACGATCAGGTCGATGCTCGCGCAGATGGAAGGTGCGTGCACTGAGTGAAGCCCCGCGGTCACGCGACGGGCGTCGTCCACGAAGCGACTTCGTTCCGCCCCTCCCAGCCTTGCCAATGCCCTTCGAGGACATGCAGCGGGGCAATCGCAGGAAAGGTATCGGCGAGGTTCGAGCCGGTCCGCAGGGCGTCGAGTTTGCGCTCCAGATAGGAAGAGAACGCGTCGCCGTCGTTGAAGATCGACGCGGGAATTGCGTAGGACTCGAGGTACCACGCGAGCCACCTGATCCGATCTGCAGGCGGCGTGCCCTGCTCGACGCCCTGGAAGAATGCCTTCAGATTCGTCTCGTGCGCCACCTTGCGCAAGGGACTGGTCTCGTTGCAACCGAGGCGGCGATCGAGCAGCAGACCTTGGAGACCGACGTTCAAAATGACTGCAACGATGCCGTCGACGTGGCGCAGAAGGTACGGCGAGGGCGACGCATAGTCTCTGAAGCGGTCGTAGAAGACCAGATTGGCAAACCTCGATCGAAGCCAGTCGAGGTTGGCGGCCGACCCGGAGTCATGCAGAACGCGCCCCCATTCAACGCGCTCGGTCACGACAACTCCGACCTCCGGCGGTGCCGCGAGCAGCACATCGAACAGGAATTTTAACTGGGTTCTGTACGGCGCGTAGTCGTCGAAGGAAAAGAAATTCGAAACGTTGAGCGGCAGCAGCACCAGCCGTGCGAAGCCTGCCCGCAGATCCATGTCCGCGAAGGGATCCACGGCGGCCAAGGTGGCGCCTGCACCGTCCCGCACCGATCTCGCGAAAGCGATGGCGCCGTCGGAAACGCTCACGTCCTTCTCCGCCAGCAACGCCGTGGCGGCGCGCTCGTACGTTCCCAGGTGGTCGAAGAAGAGGGAGAAGGGAAAAGGCGGTCGGGAAAACGCCGCCGCCTCGACATGCAGAACGACGGCGTCGGGCCACAGTTGCTTCAGGTAGTCGGCCTGCATGCTGAAGGTGATGACCACGTCGGGCTCGAACTCGCCGAACCTCGGGGCCGCGCCGGCGATTCGGTCGATCAGGACCTCGATGGCCGGGGAGTGCGCCGCGCGAGCGGAGCGGGCCTGCCGGCACAGCTCGGTCGGCACGGCCGAATGGCCACCTGTCGCACCGGCGGCGCGATGCAGTTCGATCTCGTCGATGACGCTCAGGTTTGCGGGCGCAATCAGCGAGGGAGGAAGGTGCTCCGCGTAGCGTTGCCCGGCGATCATGCGGCACTCCGCCCGCCCGGCAGCGATCAGGCCGCTCATGATCTGCGCCAGGATCGCCGCATGCGCCAGCGTGAATCTCGGCCCCTGCGACATCATCGCCGGGTACACATAGAAAAGAACGTGCATGGCGGAGACTAGAGGATGCGGCGCAGCACTTCTCCGAAGACCCTGGTCGCTAGCGCTGCCTATTTCGTCAACTGGATGCCGGTGAGAATCGGGTAGGCCACGGTGACGATCAGATTCAGGAACTTCTGCAGTTCCACCGCCGGCGCGTTGGAGACGTACAGCACGTCCTTGTCGTTGATCGCGAAGCTTTGCATCACGAAGAAGCTGTTCGGGTTGCGCAGGTCGATGCTGTAGATCACCGGCACCAGCCCTTCGGGCGTGGCCGCCGCGGGCTGATTCGGCCAGTCGAGCGCGCCCTGCGGCTCGAAGCGGAAGATGAAGACGCCGTGCGCATCGGAGCGGTTGTCGTTCAGGCCGCCGGCACGGGCGAGTGCCTGCGCCAGGGTGATGCCCTGGGCCTCGAAGCTGACCTCGTCGTTGCGCAAGGTCGAGCCGAGCGCGGTGAAGCTGAGCGACTGGGCGATCGCGGTCACCACGTCACCGGCCTGCAGAACCACGTTCTGCCGCGGGTCGCGGATCACGGTCTGCAGTGGCATCGAATAGAAATTGCTGCCGCGCGTGATCTGCACCGTCATCTTGTTGACGGGCTGGCGCACGCCGCCGGCGGCGGCCAGGGCGTCGAGCAGGCGCTCGCCGCCCGGCGTGAGCGGCAGCTTGACGCTGTTGCCGACCTCGCCGACAACCGTCACCGTCGCCGAGAGGTTGCGCGTGCGCCGCACCAGCACCTCGGGCTGGTTGGCCTTGCCCTTGAGCCGGCGTGCGATCTCCTGCTCCAGATCGGCAAACGAGTGCCC
>JAYSLR010000654.1:0-3818 GCA_043725365.1 Rhizobacter sp.
ACGCTGCTCACCGGCGGCCTCGACGCACCCGAGCTGCCCGAGCCGATGCGGCGCGGCAACTTCGTGCGGCCCACGGTCTTCGCCGACGTGCGCAACGACATGCGCATCGCGCAGGAAGAGATCTTCGGCCCGGTCGCCTGCCTGATCCCGTTCGACGACGAGCCTGATGCGATCCGCCTGGCCAACGACATCGACTACGGCCTGTCGAGCTACGTGTGGAGCGAGAACCTGGGTCGCGCGCACCGCGTCGCCGCGGCCATCGAGGCCGGCATGTGCTTCGTCAACAGCCAGAACGTGCGCGACCTGCGCCAGCCCTTCGGCGGCACCAAGGCCTCGGGCACCGGGCGCGAGGGCGGCACCTGGAGTTACGAGGTGTTCCTGGAGCCGAAGAACGTGTGCGTGAGCCTGGGCTCGCACCCCATCCCGCGCTGGGGCGCGTGATGCGGCCCGGCGCGGCGCGGAGATCGCGATGAGCCTGTACGGTCTGCAGAAGTTCCTGTACCACCTGAACCGCGATGCGCGGGTGCAGTCGCGCTACCGCGACGATCGTGCGGCGCTGCTCGACGAGTACCCGCTGGACGAGACCGAGCGCGGCGCCGTCGAGCGTGGCGACATCGGGCTGATCTACGTGCTCGGCGCCAACGGCCAGCTGCTGATGCACTTCGCCGCGCTGCTGGGCATGCCCTGGCCCGACTACATCCAGGCCATGCGCGATGGCGTCGCCACGCACGGGCCGGTGCGCGCCGGCGTCTACGCGATGACCACCGCGATGGACGACAAGGTGGCCGGCGTATGAGCCTGGTCTTTGCCGGCGTCTGCAGCCACGCGCCCGGAATCACCGGCCGCGCCCACCTCGCCGATCCGGCCGCGAAGGACGCGTTCCACGCGGCCTTCCGGCACCTGGGCGACGAGCTGCGTGCGGCCCGGCCCGACGCGCTGATCGTCGTCGGCGCCGAGCACTTCGGCAACTTCTTCATGAACAACATGCCGGCGTTCGCGATCGGCATGAGCGACGAGTACCAGGGGCCGGTCGAAGACCCGGCCTGGCTGGGCATCGCACGCACCCGGGTGCCGGGCAACGCCGCGCTGTCGAAGAAGATCATCACCGAGGCGATGCAGACGGTGGACGTGGCCTTCGCCGAGGAGTGGACGTTCGACCATGCGATCGCGGTGCCGCTGCACTTCCTGACGCCGGCCTACGACCTGGCCATCGTCCCGGTGAACATCAACTGCCAGGGCCCGCCGCTGGCGCCGCTGCACCGTGTCTGGGCCTTCGGCGAGGCGCTGCGGCGTGCCGCCGACAGCGTGCCCGAGCGCATCGCGATCGTCGGCACCGGCGGCATCTCGCACTGGCCGGCGACGCCGGACTCGGGCCGGATCAACGCCGCCTGGGACCGCGAGTTCCTCGAGCGCTGGGCGCGCAACGACCGGGCCGCGCTGCTGTCGTACACCGATGCCGACTGCTACCGCGACGGCGGCCAGGGCGCGTTCGAGATCCGCACCTTCATCTCGATCGCGGCGGCCGCGCGCGGGCAGGGCGCGATCCGCCACGCGCAGGCGATCCCGATCTTCGCGGTGACCTGCACGGTCGGCGTGATGGCGGTGGCCTGACGCCACGCCAAGCGCCGGCGTGATTCAACCAGAAGGACCGACCCATGCTGCCGCCCGACACCATCGCCGAACTCGCGCGCGAGCTCTACACGGCCCGCAAGACGCGCACCGCGGTGCGGCAGTTCTCGCGGCGCTTCCCGGCGATGACGGTCGACGACGGTTACGCGATCCAGCGCGCCTGGGTGGCGCTGGAGTGCTCCGACGGCCGTGTCGTCAAGGGCCGCAAGATCGGGCTGACCTCGCGCGCGATGCAGCAGGCCAGCCAGATCACCGAGCCCGATTTCGCGCCGTTGATGGACGACATGTTCTTCGCCCAGGGCAGCG
The DNA here is from genome assembly GCA_043725365.1 of Rhizobacter sp. GTDB lineage: Bacteria > Pseudomonadota > Gammaproteobacteria > Burkholderiales > Burkholderiaceae_C > LMDS01. The sequence continues at coordinate 1,936 of JAYSLR010000654.1, forward strand.
ACATCGAGGCCGGCCGCTTCATCGCGCCGCGCATCGAGGTCGAACTGGCGTTCATCCTCGGCCGGCCGCTCGAGGGGCCGGGCGCGACGCTGTTCGACGTGCTGTCGGCGACCGACTACGTCTCGCCGGCGATCGAGATCATCGACGCGCGCATCGAGCAGTTCGACCGCGATACGAAGGCGATGCGCAAGGTGTTCGACACGATCAGCGATTTCGCCGCGAATGCCGGCATCGTGCTCGGCGGCCGGCCGGTTAGGCCGACCGAGGTCGACCTGCGCTGGGTCGGTGCGCTGCTGTACAAGAACGGCGTGATCGAGGAAACCGGCCTCGCCGCCGGCGTGCTGAACCATCCCGCCACCGGCGTGGCCTGGCTGGCGAACAAGATCGCGCCGTACGGCGAGCGGCTCGAGGCCGGCGACGTGGTGCTGGCCGGCTCCTTCACCCGCCCCACGCCGGCGCAGGCCGGCGACAATTTCCACGTCGACTACGGGCCGCTCGGCTCGGTCGCGTTCCGTTTCGTCTGAGGGCCGCGACCAGGCCCGCGCACCCCGACATCTTCCAGCGAGTGAACCACACCATGCCGCAAGACCCACGGGCCGCCGCCGCGATGCCGCGCCCCGGCCGCTTCACGCCCGACGAGTGGAACGCCCGCATCCAGCTCGCCGCCGCGTACCGCATCTTCGACCACCTGGGCTGGGGCGAGCTGATCTACAACCACATCTCGCTGCGGGTGCCCGGGCCCGAGCCGCACTTCCTGCTCAATCCCTTCGGCCTGCACTACCGCGAGGTGCGCGCCTCCAACCTGGTGAAGGTGGATGTGGCCGGCAACATCGTCGGCCCCAGCGACTGGCCGATCAACCCGGCCGGCTTCACCTTCCACGGCAAGATCCACGAGATGCAGCCCGACGCGCATTGCGTGATGCACGTGCACACCACGCCGACGATGGCGGTGTGCTGCCTCGACGACGGGCTGAGCTACACGAACTTCTACGCCGCGCAGTTGTTCGGCAAGGTCGCGACCCACGAGTTCGAGGGCATCACGGTGCATGCCGACGAGGGCGCGCGCATCCTGGCCAGCGCGGGCGCCAAGCCGGTGCTGCTGCTGCGCAACCACGGGCCGGTGACGATCGGCGCGACGCTTGCGCAGGCCTTCGGGCTGATGTGGCTGCTGAACCGCGCCTGCGAGGTGCAGCTCGCGACGCTGGCGATGGGCACGCCGCGCGCGATCGCCACGCCGGTGCTCGAGGCCTGCGTGCGCGACTCCTTGCAATACGATCCACGCTTCGGCGCCGGCCAGGATGCGTTCGACGCACTGCAGCGCCTGGTCGACCGCACCGACCCCACCTACCGCAGCTGAGGCACGCCATGTCATTGATCTACTACCTGACCCAGGTGCACCTGGACTTCGGCAGCCGCGCGATGCTGCCGGCCGAATGCGAGCGCATCGGCATCAGAAAGCCGCTGATCGTCACCGACGCCGGCGTGCGCGCCGCCGGCGTGCTGCAGAAGGTGCTCGACGCGCTGCCGGCGGCGCTGCAGGGGCCGGTCTACGACCGCACGCCGTCGAATCCGACCGAGGCCGCGGTGCGCGAAGCCGCGGCGCTGTACCGCGAGCGCGGCTGCGACGGGCTGATCGCCGTCGGCGGCGGCTCGTCGCTCGACTGCGCCAAGGGCGTGGCGATCGCCGCGACGCACCCCGGCCCGCTCGTGACCTACGCGACCATCGAGGGCGGCAGCGGCAAGATCACCGATCGCGTGGCGCCGCTGATCGCGGTGCCGACGACCGCTGGCACCGGCAGCGAGGTCGCACGCGGCGCGATCGTCATCACCGACGACCACCGCAAGCTCGGCTTCCATTCGTGGCACCTGCTGCCGCGCTCGGC
>JAYSLR010000655.1:0-1515 GCA_043725365.1 Rhizobacter sp.
CGGCGCGATGCCGCGCGCCAGCGCCAGCCACACCAGCAGCACCGCCAGCGGCAGGATCACGAACTGCGGCAGGATCACGCCCTTGATGATCTCGGTGGCCAGGCGCGAGCGCTTGCCCAGCGTCTCGGCGACCTGCACGAGCGGCGCGTCCCCGGCTGCCGCCGCGGCGCCGTCACGGCCGGGCAGGCGCTCCTGCGTGTTCACCCACAGGTAGGCCACGCGCACCGATTCGCTGTTCAGCGTCTCGTCGCGATAGCGAACCTCGCCCGGCGGTGCGCGGTCTTCGTCGCCGGGCACCGGCAGCGCCGCGTCGCCGCTGAGGTACTCGCCGCGCAGCCCGAGCACCTGGTAGTAGATGTCGTCGGCCTCGTCGGTGCGCAGGATCTCTGCCGCCGCCGCCGGCAGCTTGAACACCGCCTGCGCGCGCCCCGCGCCGGCGGGGCGCACCGACACTTCCTTGGCCAGAACCCGCGCCATGTCGCCGAGCTCGCGGTCGAACGGCTTGTTCGCGATGCCCTGCGCGACCAGCCAGGTGAGCACCACGCTCATCGGCCACAGCAGCAGCAGCGGCGCGAGCATCCAGTCCAGGATCTCGCCGAACAGCGAGCGCTGCTCGCGCTGCCGGGGCTCGGCGGAACTCATCGGGCGCCTCGTGCCCTGCCGGCGTCGTGCGGGCTCAAGCGGCGATCTTCTCCAGGCAGTAGCCGAGGCCGCGCACGGTGGCGATGCGCACCGGCCCCTGCTCGATCTTCTTGCGCAGGCGGTGGATGTAGACCTCGATCGCGTTGTTGCTGACTTCCTCGCCCCACTCGCAGAGGCGCTCGACCAGCTGGTCCTTGCTGACGAGCCGCCCGGCGCGCTGCAGCAGCACCTCGAGCAGGCTCAGCTCGCGCGCCGAGAGCTCGACCAGCTGATCGTTCAGGTAGGCGACGCGCCCGGTCGCATCGAAGCTCAGCGGGCCGTGCTTGATGACCGTCGAGGCCGAACCCAGGCCGCGCCGCGTCAGCGCCCGCACGCGCGCCTCGAGCTCCTGCAGCGAGAACGGCTTGGCCATGTAGTCGTCGGCACCGAGGTCCAGCCCCTTGACGCGCTGCTCGACGCTGTCGGCCGCCGTCAGGATCAGCACCGGCACGCTCGCGCCGCGCGCGCGCAGCTTGCGCAGCACCTCCAGCCCGTGCAGCTTGGGCAGGCCGAGGTCGAGGATCACGAGGTCGAATTCGTGCGACGCCAGCGCCGCGTCGGCCTCGGTGCCGCTGCCGACCTGATCGACCGAGTAACCGGCATTGCGCAGCGAACGCAACAGGCCATCGGCCAGGACTTGGTCGTCTTCCGCGATCAGGATGCGCATCGAAGTCTCCTGTCGTTGGCCGGGACGGGCCGGCTCTTCATTGTAGGGATGGGTTCAAAAAAGCCAGCCCCGGCTACTGTACAAACATCCAGCTTTTGGGATAATGCGCCCAACTTCAGGAGAACCCCGTGGACGCCACCGCCAAATCTTCCAGCCCCGCCGCCAGC
>JAYSLR010000656.1:0-3458 GCA_043725365.1 Rhizobacter sp.
CGCGCGCTCGGTCGTGGTGTCGCAGGTGATGCCCTACCCGTTCGCGGGAACCTCGCCGCTCGCGGGCGAGTACCTCGCGGCGGGCCGCGCAGCGTCGTCGACGTTCGACCCGAACTACAGCAGCATCGAAGGCTACGCCGCCGCGAAGACACTGGTCGAGGGGTTGAAGCGCGCCGGCGGCGGCCTGACCTCCGACGGCCTGATCACCGGGCTGGAGAGCCTGCACGAGTTCAACCTCGGCGGCTTCTTCGTCGACTTCTCGGCGCAGAAGCACAACGGCTCGAAGTACGTGGACATGACGATTCTGACCGCCGACGGGCACGTGCACCGTTGAGGCCGTGCCGGCGCAGGCGCGGGGCGGGGCCAATCGGCGCGCCCCGTGCCGCCCCGTCGGGGCGGCGCTAAACTGGCTGCTTCCCGGTCCGCGCACCCGCCCGAAGGCGGCCGCGGATTCCGGCCATCGTTGCAGGAGCCGCCCATGCGCATGATCGAATCCATTCTGGCCGACGCAGGCGCAATCGCCGCGGTCCGACGCGACATCCACGCCCATCCCGAGCTGTGCTTCCAGGAGCAGCGCACGGCCGACGTGATCGCGAAGCAGCTCACCGACTGGGGCATCCCGATCCATCGCGGCATGGGCACGACCGGCGTCGTCGCGATCCTGAAGAACGGGACCAGCGACCGCGCGGTGGGCCTGCGCGCCGACATCGACGCGCTGCCGATGACCGAGCACAACACCTTCGCGCACGCCAGCCGGCACCCCGGCAAGATGCACGCTTGCGGCCACGACGGCCACACCGCGATGCTGCTCGCCGCCGCCAAGCACCTGAGCAAGCACCGCCACTACGACGGCACCGTCTACCTGATCTTCCAGCCGGCCGAAGAGGGCGGCGGTGGCGCGCGCGAGATGATCAAGGACGGACTGTTCGAGAAGTTCCCGATGGAGGCGGTGTTCGGCGCGCACAACTGGCCCGGCATGGCGGTCGGCCAGTTCGCGCTGAAGAACGGCCCGGCGTTCGCCAGCAGCAACGAGTTCAAGATCACGATCCACGGCAAGGGCTCGCACGCGGCGATGCCGCACAACGGCATCGACCCGGTGCCGGTGGCGTGCCAGCTGGTGCAGGCGTTCCAGACCATCATCACGCGCAACAAGCGGCCGATCGACGCCGGCGTGATCTCGGTGACGATGATCCACACCGGCGAGGCCACCAACGTGGTGCCCGACAGCTGCGAGATCCAGGGCACGGTGCGCACCTTCACGCTCGAGGTGCTGGACCTGATCGAGCGCCGCATGAAGGAGATCAGCGAGCACACCTGCGCGGCGTTCGGCGCGACCTGCGAGTTCCACTTCAAGCGCAACTACCCGCCGACGATCAACCACCCGGCCGAAACCGAGTTCGCGCGCGGCGTGATGACCGAGCTCGTGGGCGCCGACAACGTCCAGGAGTTCGAGCCGACGATGGGCGCCGAGGACTTCAGCTTCATGCTGCTCGAGAAGCCGGGCTGCTACTTCCTGATCGGCAACGGCGACGGCAGCCACCGCGAAGGCGGCCACGGCATGGGCCCGTGCATGCTGCACAACCCGAGCTACGACTTCAACGACGACCTGATCCCGCTCGGCGCGACGCTGTGGGTCAACCTGGCCGAGAAGTGGCTGAACACGGCACGTTGAGCGCATGAGCCTGCCCGCCGCCATTCCCAACTTTTCGCAGACCTACCAGGAAGCGCGCAACAAGTTTCTCGCCGAGGCCGACCTGGCGGGGCTCGATGTGCAGAGCCACGTGCACCCGATGCTCGGTCGCGACGGCGAGCAGCTCGCGATGGACGTGGTCCGCGACGGCCCGCCCGACGCCGCCGCGCTGCTCGTCGTCAGCAGCGCCTGCCACGGCGTCGAGGGCTTCTGCGGCTCGGGGGTGCAGACCACGCTGCTGCAGGACCGCGACTGGCGTGCGGCGGCGGCCGACGCGCGCGTCGCGGTGCTCTACATCCACGCGCTCAACCCGTACGGCTTCTCGTGGTGGCGCCGCACCACGCAGGAGAACGTCGACCTGAACCGCAACTTCCACGACTTCAGCCGGCCGCTGCCGCGCAACGACGCCTACGACGAACTCGCGGCCGCGATCGTGCCGGCGCACTGGCCGCCGCCCGAGGCCGCGCAGGCCGCACTGCAGCGCTACGCCGCTCAGCATGGCCCGGCGCGGCTGCAGCAGGCGATCTCGGGCGGCCAGTACGAGCACCCGGAAGGCCTGTTCTTCGGCGGCCACAACCCGACCTGGAGCCATGTGACCCTGCGCCACGTGCTGCAGGAACACGCGACGCGCTGCGCGCGCCTGGGCTGGATCGACCTGCACACCGGCCTGGGGCCGAGCGGCGTCGGCGAACGCATCTTCGCGTGCCGCGACGACGCTGCGGCATTGCAGCGCGCCCGCGACTGGTGGGGCGAGCGCGTCACCAGCATCTACGACGGCAGCTCGACCTCGGCACCGCTGGAGGGCCTGATGTGGCTCGCCGCCTACGAGGAGTGCGCGCAGGCCGAGTACACCGGCATCGCGCTCGAATACGGCACGCTGCCGATCGCCGAGATGATCGACGCGCTGCGCGCCGACCAGTGGCTCGAGAACCACCCGGACGCGCCCGAGGCGCTGCAGGCGCAGATCAAGCGACAGACGCGCGACGCGTTCTATGTCGACACCGACGCGTGGAAGCAGCGCATCGTCGAGCAGGCGCTCGACGCGGCGCGCGGTGCGCTGCGCGGGCTGTCGGTGCGCTGAGCCTGCGGTGCCCCCGAAGCGGCGCGTTCAGGCCCGCAGGCGTTTCATCAGGCCCGCGGTCGACGCGTCCAGCCCGTTCACGTCGCCGGAGGCCAGCCGCGGCAGCAGATCGCCGGCCAGCGCCTTGCCGAGCTCCACGCCCCACTGGTCGAAGCTGTTGATGCCCCACAGCGCACCGCTGGTGAACACGCGGTGCTCGTACAGCGCGATCAGCGCACCGAGCGAGCGCGGCGTCAGCTGATCCAGCAGCAGGGTCGTGCTCGGCCGGTTGCCGGGGAACGTGCGGTGCTCCGCGAGGACCCGCGGGTCGAGGTCCCTCGACGCGGTCGGCGCCTGCTCGGCCCGCGCCTGCGCGCCGGACTTGCCCTGCATCAGTGCCTGCGACTGCGCCAGCCCGTTGGCCAGCAGCATCGCGTGCTGGCGCTCGAGCTGCGCCAGCAGCGGCCCGTGCAGCCCGGCGAGGCCGTGCGTCGCGTGCTTGACCAGGATGAACTCGACCGGGATCACGTCGGTGCCCTGGTGCAGCATCTGGAAGTAGGCGTGCTGGCCGTTCGTGCCGGGCTCGCCCCAGACCACCGGGCTGGTCGCAAAGGGCAGCGCCTCGCCGGCCAGGTCGACGCGCTTGCCGTTGCTTTCCATCTCGAGCTGCTGCAGGTAGGCCGGCAGCCGCTTCAGGCCCTGGTGGTA
>JAYSLR010000657.1:0-5734 GCA_043725365.1 Rhizobacter sp.
CATCGGGTCCTTAAAGATCTGATCCCACTTCGAGAACACGAGGTTGGAGGTGATCATCACGCTCTTGCGCTCGTAGCGCTCGGCGAGCAGGGCGAACAGGACCTCCATCTCGGCGCGGTCATGCTGGACGTAGCCGATGTCGTCGAGCGCCAGGCAGTCGAAGGCGTCGAGTCGTTTGAGCTCGCGGGCGAGCTTCAGGTTGCGCTTGGCATCGAGCAGCCGCTCGACGAGGCTCGAGACGGAGGTAAAAAGGATCGCGTGGCCCTTCTCCACCAGTGCCCGGCCGATTGCCGCCATGACATGGGTCTTCCCGGTTCCCGGTAGGCCGATCAGGCAGATGTTGTTCGCACCGGCGACGAACTCGCCGCGCAGGAGCTGTCGGATCTGGCCGCGCAGTGACGCGCTGAAGCGGTTCAGGTCGAGCGTCGTGACGGTCTTGTCTTTCGGCAGCTTCGCGTCCTTCATGAGCCGCGTGATCCGCCGATCGGTGCGCTCATTCGCCTCGAGCGTCACGATCTCGGCAAGGTAGCGGACGTGGCTCCAACCCTCCGCAGCAGCGCGCTCGGCAAGCTCGAGGTAATGGGCCAGGAACGACGGCAAGCGCAGTGCCTTCAGCCGCAGTTCCAGGGTCTCGTCACGGGCGATCGTCGCGGCGCTCATGCGACCACCGCTTCGGCGTTCGCGCCGAGCAGACGGTCGTAGACGGTCAGATCGGGCGGCGTCATCTTCAGGTCCGGTACGCCGTTCGGCGTCCGCGGACCGCGCACCGCCTCACGGACGATCTCGTACCCCGGCGCCACGCCGCCAGCGAGCAGGCCAGCGAGCACGGCGCGGACGATCTCCTCGCCATCGGTCGCGGCCAGGTGCAGGATCCGGACGTAGTTGAGATCCGCCTGGTCGGGACGCGCCGCCAGCAAAGCGTCGTAGCTGCGCCGGTACTCGATGCCTGGGAAGAGGGCCTCCCGGAACACGTAGTTGCGGAACGCGCCGGGCTTGCGGACCAGCGTGTGGATGATGTGCCGGTAGTTGATCCGGCGCACCTCGCGGCCCACGAGCCGGTCCATCGTGGCCACGTGCTCGCCGCGGTACTCGAGCTCGATGCGCTCGGCGTGCAGCCGTACCCGCAGTCGGCAGTCGCGCAACCGCGACGACACCGAGTACGACCGGTTCAGGATCCGCACGCTACTTGAGCGCGACACCGTCACGTACAGCTCGCGGTACGACGGCAACGGCCGGGCCGGCAGTGCACGTAGATGCCCGCGTTCCTCGTCGACCCGTGCTAGCCGGGTCGCGTTGCGTGCCGTGACGCACGTGTCGAGGAAGCCCTCGTAGGCCTCGCGCGTGGCGAAGTCCCGTGAACCGCGCAGCCGCAGTCGCTGATCGATCGCCGTCTTGAGCCCGCCGTTCGACGACTCGACGTCGCCGTTCTCATGCGCATTGCCGGGGAAGTTGCGCGAGGCCCGCAGGCCGTAGTGATCGATCAGCTCGCGGTACCGGACCGTAAAGTCGCGGCCGCGGCTCTCCACCAGCTCGTGCGTCGCCGCCGACAGGTTGTCGGTGCGATGCTCGACGGGCACACCGCCCAGGCGCCACAGCGCCGTCTGCACGCCGGCGCTTAACGACTCAAAGCTCTCGCTCGGGCAGATCGAGATCGACTCCCAGTTCGAGTACGTCAGCACGAAGTGGTACAGCAGGTGCTGGAACGGCTCGCCCGCGATCCGCACGCCCAGCTTGCGCATGTCGGTGAAGTCAGACTGCGCCTGTTCGCCCGGCACGTGGATCTGCGGGAAGAACACCTCTCGGTCCGGTCCCGACTTTGCGCGCCACACGTTGAACCGCCGCTGCAGCGTCCGCAGCGTCCCGACGCTGAACCGTCCCGGGTAACGCCGGTTCAGCTCTCCCCAGACCGTTTTCGCCTGCAGCCCGGCATCCTGGCGCAGCAGCGCCTCGACCTCCGGCCACACCTCCGCGAACGGATCTGGCCGCGTCCGCCACGTGTGCGCTGCCTTCGCCGCCGACGGCGTGCGCCCCGAACGCGCGTACTTGCGCGCCGTCCGGTCGCTCATCCCGGCCTTCGCCGCCGCCGTCACCTGCGGAATCCCCTTGCTTAACAACGACATCAGTAACCTCACCTGTTCGTCTGTAACCACGCGGCCCCCCTTGTGGAGCCAGCGTAAACAAGACCGCCGATGAGGCCCGAAAACCGGAAGTTCTAATTGTCGTCAGCCGGAAAATCTAATTGTCGCCGGCCAGCCATGCCCGCGAGTCCCACGTTTAAGGACCAGAAGCACGTCCGCAGGAGGCCATCGTTCCACACAGCGGCGGGCTTGAGCCCCCGCAGGCAGAACAGCATCAACCCGATGCCGAGCATCCCGTAGACACCGAACAGCGCGGTATGGCCGTGGAGCGGCGTCAGGTTGAGGCCCTGCATGTAGTAGAGCGGCAGCGGCGGATTGATCAGAAATCCGAACAGGCCCGCTCCGACCAGGTTCCAGAAGGATACGGCGGTAAAGAACACGATCGGCCACCGGTAGCGGGCCATCCAGGGCGTTGCGCTGCTCAGCTTGAACGTGTGGTACGCCTCGAAGCCGAGATACGCGAGGGGTACGACCTCGAGCGCCGAGAACGAGGCTCCAAGGGCGAGTACCGCCGTCGGGGTCCCGGCGAAATAGAGATGGTGCAAGGTGCCAAGTACGCCACCGGCCATGAAGACGATCGTGGCAAAGAGGAGCGCCACCGTTGCCGTCGCCACCCGCACGAGCCCTAGCCGCGTGAACAGGAGCGCGATCGCCGCCGTCGCAAAGACCTCGAAGAAGCCCTCGACCCACAGGTGCACGACCCACCAGCGCCAGTACTCGACCATCGAGAGATGAGTGTGTTCGCCCCACATCAGCCCCGCGCCGTAGAAGAGCCCAATCGCCACGGTCGAGAGAAAGAGCAGCGTGACTATCGGCTTCGACTCACCGCCGCCGCGTATCGCGGGCCACAGCGCGCGCCCGACCAGCGTCAGCCAGAGGCCGAGGCCCGCGAACAGGAACCACTGCCAGAACCGCCCGAGATCAACGTATTCCCAGCCCTGGTGGCCGAACCAGAAGTTGTACTTAAGGCCGAGCTTTTGCATCACGGCGAACCACTGGCCGGTAAACGCTCCAACCACGATGACCAGCAGGCACGCCCAGAGCACGTTGACGCCGATGCGCTGGAACCGTGGCTCGTGGCCGGAGATCGCCGGCGCCAGGTAAAGACCTGTTCCGAGCCAGGCGGTCGCGATCCACAGCACCGCCAGTTGCGTATGCCAGGTGCGGGTCAGCGACGAGGGCAGGACGTCGGACAGCGCGTAGCCGTAGAACTGCTGGCCCTCGACTTGGTAGTGGGCGGTGATCGCGCCGAGCAGGATCTGCACGAGGAAGAGCGCAATGACCACCCAGAAGTACTTGCCCGTCGCCTTCATCGAGGGCGTGACGCGAATCATCGCGAGCGGATCGGTCGCCGGCAACGGGTGCGCGGCTTGGGGCCGGGCCTGATCGAGGGCACGGTACCAGCCGAGCAGCCCGATCCCGGCAATCAGGAACAGCACGCTGAAGACGGTCCAGACGAAGGCGGTAACCGGAGGCCGGTTGCCAACGAGTTCATCCGACGGCCAGTTGTTGGTGTACGAAACGCGGCTGCCCGGCCGCTCAGTGACCGCGGCCCAGGCGGTCCACCAGAAGAAGCCCGTCAGCGCATGACGATGGGCCGCATTCGGAACCGTCCCGTTCTTCATCGCATAGGCGATCCGCAGCGAGCCGGTCGCCGGATCACTGCCGAAGAGACTCTCGTAGTGAGTCGCCACCGCGTGCATCGCCGCGGCGCGCTCGGCGCTCACGGTAATTGTCCCGCTTGCCGAGTCGTAGCCGTTGTGGCGGATCGTCTCCTGGAGGCGGACCGCGTACGCCGCGCGCAGCTGCGCATCGAGCTGCGCGTAGCTTTGGGTCTCGTGTTCGCGCAGCGCCCAGCCGTCGGCCACTGCCACCGCTTCCCGATGCAGCCAATCGGCGCTCCAGTCGGGCGCGACGTAGGCGCCGTGGCCCCAGATCGACCCCAGCTGCTGGCCGCCGATCGACTGCCACACCTGGCGGCCGGTCTCGATCTCGGCCCTCGTGTAGAGCACCGAGCCGTCGCTCGAGAGCACCCGTTCGGGCATGGGTGGGGCCTGGTTGTGGATCTCACCGCCCACCCACAGCAGCACTCCGAAGGAAACGACTAGCAGCGTGCCGAGACCAACCCACAGGCGTCGGGTTATGTTCATGGTGTCACTCCTGAAATCATGCCGAGCATGCTAGGGAGTGGCTGCTGGCGCCTCATTGACCCCGGTCAAGCCGGCGGCGACTTCGCGGGTGGAAACTGCGTATAGACGGCGATAAGAAAATCGGCGCTCGCGCTCAATTGCGCGTCGGTCCACGCGCAGCGGCCGTCAGGCGCGAAGCACGTGTCGGGCCAGCTCCTCAAGGCGCGCGCCGTCGGTGAGCTCGACTTCCCGCCGATCCACGCGGATCACGCCCGTGTCCTGGAAGCGGCGCAGCACCCGACTCACCGTCTCGGCGGCAAGCCGCAGATAATTGGCAACGTCCGTGCGCGCCATCGTCAGCCTGAAGCGCTTCGCCGAAAAGCCGCGCGCGGCGTAGCGCCGCGACAGCGTGATCAGAAACGCCGCGAGGCGCTCCTCCGCCGAGAAGTCACCGGCCAGCAGGGTCGCCTTGCCGATGTCCTCGCTCAGCAGCCGAAAGAGGTGCTGCTGGATGCCGGGCACGCGCGTCGCCAGCGTCGCCATCATCGGGAACGAAAAGCGGCATAGCGCAACCGACTCGAGCGCCACCGCATTGCACGGATAGCGCGCGTGGGAGATGGCGTTGAGGCCGATCACCTCGCCCGGCAGGAAGAATCCGAGCACCGTCTCGCGACCAGCAAGATCGGTGACGTACGTCTTCACGGTGCCGGCCCGTACTGCGGCGATTGCCTCGAACGGCTCGCCCTCGCGAAAGATATGCGCACCTTCCTTGTAGGGCCCCACGTGCTCGACGAGGATGTGCAGTTCCTGCAGCTTGCTCTTGTCGTAGCCGTTGCCGAGGCAGGCGGCCGAGAACGCACAGGTACTGCAGAAACGCAGTTCGTCGCCATCGTCGGCAGTCGCGGCGTTTCGCGCCCGATGCGGCACCGGTAGGGTCACGGGTGATCCCAGGGCGCGGGACCGGGCACTCGCCGAGGCGTCTTCAGATCGGGGCGGGCGGCCCGGCGCAGTACGCGGCGGTTCGTGGCTCGTGTCGAGGGCGATCGAAGCATCCAGCTATGATACGCAGCACCAGCCGGCCGCGCGACGTGGCGGCAATGAGCGATCCGCGCATGCTCACGAGCCCGTCCGCGGCCAAGGCCGTGAGGCGATCGATCGCGTCCGGGAAACAGGCCGCGAAACCGATGTCATAGTGCTGCTCGAGCGCGACGGTGTCGATGACCCCGTCGCAGAGCAGCCGCTGAGCAAGTTCGGTACGCACCACGTCCTCGAACCCGAGTTCGGCGCCGCGCCAGACGGGCAACCAGCCCTCGTCGATGGCGCGCGCCCAGCTCTCGAGGTCGCGGTAGTTCTGGCTGAGTCCGTCACCGATGTGGCTGGCAGCGGCAACCCCGAGCCCCAGCCGGTCGGAGCCCGCGAAGGCGGCATAGCCGAGCGACGTGCACTGCAGGGTCCTTGCGTCCTGGG
>JAYSLR010000658.1:0-4801 GCA_043725365.1 Rhizobacter sp.
CTCGTGTCGTAGCCCTGCGTGCCGACGAAGGCGATCAGCCGCTGCAGCTCGGCCTCGGGAATCGTCGGCGTGCGCGCCATGATCCAGACGTAGTCGCGCTTTTCGCGCGTGATCACGGTCTGGCTGTAGTCGCTCGACAGGTACGAGATGCGGTAGTCGGCCTTGATCGGCCACACGTACTGCTGGCCCCACACCGCGTTCGCGCCGCCGTCCAGCACGAAGCCGCGCGAGGCGTAGCGCTTGCGCGGGCCGTCGAAGGCCTCGGCGTTGAAGCTGAAGGTGGTCGGGATCGTGCCGTCGGGGTCGAGCCGGTAGTGGTCCTTCGCGTTGTGCGCGCCCTTCTCGAGGAAGGTCGGGATGTTCGCGATCACGTACCAGTCGCCCATGAAGCGCGGCAGGTCGACCTGCGACACCAGCGTGACCGCCTTGAGGGCGGGGTCGGTTGCGCTGGCGCAGCCGGCGAGCGCGGCCGCCGAGGCCAGCGCGAGGGAGAGGAGGCGCATCAAGGAGGTCCTGCGTGGTGTCATGGAAGGCGGTAGCTCAGCTTGCGGCCGCCGGCAACGGTCGAGTCCAGCCCGACCCACTCGCCCTGCGGCGTGTACCAGACCTCGATCGGCGCGGCCGGCCCGGTGATTCGGAACCGCGTCGCCGCGACGGGCTGCCCGTGGACCTGGACCGAGCCGCTGCCGACGCGGCTGACCTGCACCGGCTCGAGCTGGCCGGTCTGTGCGTTGAGCAGGCGTGCCTGGGTCCGGATCGCCGGGTTCCAGTAGGCGAAGCTCATCACGCAGCCGCTCACCGCCTGCGCCGGTCCGAGGCCCTGGATCGCGAACGCGTCGCCGTCCTGCTGCGCGCGCACGCTCTCGCGCTTGCCGTCGTCGTCGGTCGTCGATTTCAGCGCGGTCAGGCAGTCGCCGCGCCATTGCTCGGTCGCCTCGTGGCGGTAGCGGTAGGCGGTGATGCCGAGGACCTTGATCGTGAAGCTCGCTTCGCTGACCACGCTGCGCTCGTCGCCCTGCGCGGTGACGCTGAAGCGGTGACTGCCGATCGGCGTGCCGTCGAGCAGGGCGCGGAAGTTCCACACGCCGCCGGCGGGCGCTGCGGCATGAATGGCGCCGAAGCACAGCAGCGTCACTGCCGTGCCGACGCGCCGCGCCACGGCCGCGGCCCTCACGCGCGCTCCCTGCGCGGCCGGCCGGGCACGAAGGCGTTGGTGCGGGCGATGTAGTCGCGGTAGGCGGGGCGGCGCTCGCCGATGTCCTTCTCGAGCAGGCTCACGCCGGACACCTTCAGCAGCAGCACCGTCATCAGCAGCGGCGAGACGATGCTCCAGACCCCGGCCGGCCCGGCGCCTGCCAGCGCGGCGAGCCAGAAGCCCCACCAGACGCAGGTCTCGCCGAAGTAGTTCGGGTGCCGCGTGTAGCGCCACAGGCCGCGGTCCATCACCTGGCCGCGGTTCGCGGCGTCGCCCTTGAAGCGCGCCATCTGGGCGTCGGCGACCGCCTCGAAGACGATGCCGAACGCGGCCAACGCGAGGCCGGCGGCGTCGAGCCCGCCCAGCGCGCCCGTGCCGGCCATGCCGGCGAAGAACGGCGCCGAGACCAGCCAGGCCAGCACGGCCTGCAGGGCGAACACCAGGACCAGACTCTTGACCGCGAAGTTCGGCAGGTTGCGCGCGCGGATGGCCTGGTAGCGCCGGTCCTCGCCGTGGCCCCAGTTGCGTGCCGTGATGTACAGGCTCAGGCGCAGCGCCCAGGCCAGCGCGAGCGCGACCAGCCAGGCGCCGCGCGGGCCGGGCGCCGGCAGCAGCACGAAGTACACCAGCGCCGCGCCGGCGATGAACAGGCTCCAGGCGCGGTCGACCAGGCTCACGTCGCGCCGGGCGAGGCTGGCGAGCCAGGTCAGCAGCGCGAGGGCGACGATCAGCGCGAGGCCGGCGAACGCGGCGCGCAGCAGCGGTGATCCGTCAAGCATCGACGTGCCCCCCGGCCGGCTCGACCGCCACGACGCCGTCGAAGCGATCCGACAGCCACATCAACAGCGGCATCAGCAGCGCCCAGCTGGCGGCCAGCGTCAGCAGCGCGGGTGTGGTGGCGATGAACTGCGCGCCGCCGAGCCGCACGCCGGAGGCGAACGAGGCCGGACCGGCGATCGCCCCGAGCACGGCCGCAAGCACCGGGCGCCGCTTCAGCCAGCGCAGCGTCACGTTCAGCGTGATCGCCAGCAAGCCCCACAGCGCGACCATCCAGTAGGGCGCCAGGCCCGCGTCGGGTTGGCCGGACGGATAGCGCACATGACCCTGCCAGACGATCGCGGTCTCGACCACGAAGCCGATCAGGCCGACGATGCCGACGAGCCGCGCCTCCCGCGCCGGGCGCGCCGACACCCCCAGATGCCAGCCGATCGCGGCGACCACGCAGGCCGTGCCCCACAGCGGGATGCGGTGCGCCGCGCCCAGCACCGCGGCGAACCACGCGGCCTGGAAGACGATGAAGTTCGCGAGCTGCAGCGCCCGCGTCGGCGCTCCCGACGTCTCGTTCGGGGCCGGCTCGATTGCGCTCGTCACCGCCGTCATGGGCGCTTGTCGAACAGGTAGTGGCTGACCCACCAGTGCTGCCCGTCGGCCCATCCGAACAGCTCGGCCACCGACATGAAGAACAGGCGCCAGCGCATCCACCAGACACCGGCCGCCTCGGCGCCGTAGCTGCGCTCGAACAGCGGCATCAGCGCATCGCGCTGCGCGTCCATGTTGGCCAGCCAGGCTTCCGCGGTGCGCTGGTAGTGCGTGCCGTCCCAGCGCCAGCGCTGCGCGAGGCGCAGGTCGTCCTGGCACAGCAGCGCCAGATCGTCGCTGGGCATCATGCCGCCGGAGAAGAAGTGCCGGCTCATCCAGTCGCTCGCGTCGCGCTCGACGAACGCGTACGGCGCCTCGCGGTGCGCGAACACGTGCATGAAGAAGCGCCCCTGCGGCCGCAGCCAGCGCGCGACGCGCGCGAACGCCTGCGGCCAGTTGCGCAGGTGCTCGAACATCTCGACCGAGACGACGCGGTCGAAGCGCTCGGCGGTGTCGAAATCGTTGATGTCGCAGGTCACCACGCGCAGGTTCGACAGGCCGCGCCGTGCGGCCTCGGCCTCGATGTAGGCGCGCTGCGACTGCGAGTTCGACAGCGCGGTGATCCGGCTCGCCGGGTAGCGCTGCGCCATCCACAGGCTCAGCGAGCCCCAGCCGCAGCCCAGCTCCAGGATCTGCTGCCCGTCGCTCAGGTCGGCGCGCTCGCAGGTGACCTGCAGCGCCGCGGCCTCGGCCTGGGCGAGCGTGTGCACGGCGCCGCCGGCCTCGCCCCAGTAGCAGCTGCTGTACTTGCGGTGCGTGCCCAGCACCGCGCCGAAAAAGGCGGCCGGGACCTCATAGTGCTGCTCGTTGGCCTTCTAGGGCAGCAGCGCCAGCGGCGCCGACTGCCATTCGTCGACGAAGGCCTGGGTCAGCGCGGCGGTCGCGACGGTGTCGCCGCTGCGCAGCTCGGCCAGCCGTGCCTTCAGCAGGCGGCGGATGCCCAGGCGGATGACCCGGTCCGGGACCAGGCCCTGTTCGACCCAGTTGACGGCGACGCTGGTGCTGTCGGGCATGTGCGCGAATCCTCACTCGGAAAACTGCTTCCTGCGAGGTCCTACGCAGTCCGGCGCCGACTGGATGCACCCGGCGCGCTTACGCCGCGTGGGCGAGCGCCTCCATCGCGTAGACACGGCCGAAGCGGTTCGCCAGGAAGGCGGCCAGCGGCACCTCCTCCTGGCGCACGAAGCCGCTGGGCGGCAGGTCGCCCGCCGCCAGCATGTCCAGCATCGCGCACAGGCTGGCCGCGGTCGTGATCTGGATCGCGCTGCGCATCTTGCCGGCCAGCACGTGGCTGTAGATCTTGCGCGCGTAGGTGTCCTGCTGCAGCCGGCCGTCGCGCTGGCCGGCGACGGTGACGAACACGATCACGACGTCCTGCATCGTCGCGGGCAGCGCCCGCTCGAGGATGTCCTTCAGCACGTCGCGTCGGTCCTTCAGGCGCAGGTCGTGCAGCAGCGCCTTCATGATCGCGGCGTGGCCGGGGTAGCGGATCGTGCGGTAGTTCAGCGTGCGCACCTTGCCGGCCAGCGTCTCGCACAGCGTGCCCAGGCCGCCGGAGGTGTTGAAGGCCTCGTACAGTACGCCGTCGAGCGAGAACTCCTCGCGCTCCTCGAGCGCCGGCACCTCGCGGGCGACGCCGTCGACGATCGCCTCGCAGGGCTCGCAGTATTCGTTGATGACGCCCTCGGTGCTCCAGGTCAGGTTGTAGTTCAGCGCGTTGCTCGGGTAGGCCGGCAGCGCGCCGACGCGCATGCGCACCGAGTCGAGCGTGTCGAACTGGTGCGCCAGCTCGGCCGCGACGATCGCGATGAAGCCCGGCGCCAGGCCGCATTGCGGGATGAAGGCGGTCGTCGCGCCGACGGCCAGCGCCCGGATCGCGCGCGTGCTGGCGACGTCTTCGGTCAGGTCGAGGTAGTGCACGCCGGCCGCGCGCGCGGCGCGCGCCACCTGCAGCGTCAGGTGGTAGGGCGCCGCGCTGAGCACCGCGAAGCGGCCCGCCAGCGCGGCCGCCAGCTGCGCCGGGTCGTTGACGTCGAGCACCCGGGTCGACAGCCGCGGCGAACGACGCGGGTCGGCTTCGATCTGCGCCAGCAGGGCGGTCGAGCGGTCGGCGACGGTGACGCGGTAGCCGCCCACCTCCGGGGTGTCGACCAGCAGGTCGGCCACGACCGAGCCGATCTTGCCGCC
>JAYSLR010000659.1:0-9821 GCA_043725365.1 Rhizobacter sp.
CGCCGGTGCGGCAGCGTTTCTTCGCGAGCGCCCCGCGGCCTTGACGCAATGGTCGACGCCCGGCCCCGATTTCTGTTGCAAACGCATACGTATACGCAAGCCGCCCCAACACAATCGCCTCTCCACTTCAGCACGCCTACACCATGAACATGATTCAACCTGCCCGTCCGTCCGCGCTCGCCGTTGCAGCGGCACTCGCCTTGTTCGCGGCCGCGCCCGCTGCCATGGCGCAGACCTCGACCCACAAACCGGTCGCGAAGGCGCACCACAAAGCTCCTGCGGCCAAGCCGGCCGCGGTAGCCGCCCCCGCTGCGGCCGACGCCGACCAGCTCGCGGCGGCCTCGCAGGTCTACTACGGCGCCTACGCGTGCGAATTCAACGACAAGCTCAGCGTCACCGCGAGTCCCAAGTACCCGGCCTATGTCGAGCTCAAGCACGGCAAGGCCGACTACCTGATGAAGCCGGTGGTGTCGTCGACCGGCGCGATTCGGCTGGAAGACGTGCGCGGCGAAGCACTGATGGTGCAGATCGCGAACAAGTCGATGCTGCTGAACGTGAAAACTGCACACCGCATCGTCGATGACTGTGTCAGTTCGAAACAGCGCGAGCTGATCGAAGCCGCCAAGGCGTCGAAGGCCGCCGCGACCGCGCCGCTGATGACGAACGTCGCCTCACTGCCGGCCAAGTAACCCTCTGGGCGGCCGGTGGCGGCCATGTTGTATGCCTCGTTCGGTATGTACAATTCATGCATACCGACTCCGAAGGGCGTACCATGGAAGCCACCGTTGCCGAACGCGGGCAGATCACCCTGCCCAAGGCCGTGCGTGATGCACTGGGCCTGACCAAGGGCACGCTGCTCAAGGTCGAACTCGACGGCGCGCGCATCATCCTGCGCAAGAACGTCGACGACGCGATCTCGCGGGCGCGCGGCAAGTTCAAGCTCGACGGTTTCAAGGACGTCGACGACGCGATGCGCGCGGTTCGCGGCCGCGCCCCGGGCGACCCGGTCGACGCCTGAGAGCGATGATCGCCGTCGATTCCTCCGTGCTGATCGAGATCCTGGTCGGCGCACCCCAGGCCGAGGCCGCCGAGGGCGCGCTGCGCGAAGCGCTCGCGCACGGCCCGGTGCTGGTCTGCGACGTGGTCGTCGCCGAGGTCTGCAGTTCGCTGCGCGACGGCGACCAGGCGATGCAGGTGCTCGAGGACATGGGCATCCGCTACAGCGCGGTCGAGGCCAAGGCCGCGATCCGCGCCGGCGAGATGCAGCGCCGCTACCGCAGCCGCGGCGGCGTCGCCCAGGGTCCGCATGACCCACGAACCCGCACCGTCCCCGACTTCATCGTCGGGGCACATGCCTTGCTTCAGTGCAGCGCACTGATCACGCGCGACGCCGGATTCTTCCGCGACTATTTCAAGGGCCTGAAGCTCATCGTGCCGAAGTCGGCATGACGGGCAGGCCTGCCCGTTCCCACCGTTTGCCGCCATTTCAAGGAGCTCCCCATGCTTGACGCCTACCGCCAACACGTCGCCGAACGCGCCGCCCTCGGCATCCCGCCGCTGCCGCTGTCGGCCCAGCAGACGGGGGAACTGGTCGAGCTGCTGAAGCGGCCGCCGGTCGGCGAGGAAGCCGCGCTGGTCGAGCTGATCACGCAGCGCGTGCCGGCCGGTGTCGACGACGCGGCCAAGGTCAAGGCGAGCTACCTCGCCGCCGTCGCGCACGGCACCGAGGTCTCGCCGCTGATCTCGCGTGCGCGCGCAACGGAGTTGCTCGGCACGATGCTGGGCGGCTACAACATCAGCCCGCTGGTCGACCTGCTCGACGACGCCGCGGTGGGCACGGTCGCGGCCGAGGGCCTGAAGAAGACGCTGCTGATGTTCGACCAGTTCCACGACGTGCAGGAGAAGGCCCAGAAAGGCAACGCGAACGCCAGGGCCGTGCTGCAGAGCTGGGCCGACGCCGAGTGGTTCACCTCGCGGCCCGAGGTGCCGAGCTCGATCAGGGTCAGCATCTTCAAGGTCGCCGGCGAGATCAACACCGACGACCTCTCGCCCGCGCCCGATGCCTGGAGCCGCCCCGACATCCCGCTGCACGCGCTGGCGATGCACAAGAACGCCCGCCCCGGCATCGTGCCCGAGGAAGACGGCAAGCGCGGCCCGGTCAAGTTCATCGAGGACCTGCGCGCCCGCGGTCACCTGGTCGCGTACGCCGGCGACGTCGTCGGCACCGGATCGAGCCGCAAGTCGGCGACCAACTCGGTGCTGTGGTTCACCGGCGAGGACATCCCGTTCGTGCCGAACAAGCGCTTCGGCGGCGTCTGCCTGGGCGCCAAGATCGCGCCGATCTTCTACAACACGATGGAAGACTCGGGCGCGTTGCCGATCGAGCTCGACGTGAGCCAGATGGCGATGGGCGACGTGGTCGAGCTGCGCCCGTACGACGGCAAGGCGCTCAAGGACGGCAAGGTCATCGCCGAGTTCAGCGTCAAGAGCGAGGTGCTGTTCGACGAGGTGCGCGCCGGCGGCCGCATCCCGCTGATCATCGGTCGCGGCCTGACCGCGAAGGCGCGTGAAGCGCTCGGCCTGCCGCCGAGCACGCTGTTCCGCCTGCCGCAGAACCCGGCCGACACGCACAAGGGCTACAGCCTGGCGCAGAAGATGGTGGGCAAGGCCTGCGGCCTGCCTGTCGTGAACGGCCAGCAGACGGGCGTGCGCCCCGGCACTTACTGCGAACCGCGCATGACCAGCGTCGGCTCGCAGGACACGACCGGCCCGATGACGCGCGACGAGCTGAAGGACCTGGCCTGCCTGGGCTTCAGCGCCGACCTGGTGATGCAGAGCTTCTGCCACACCGCGGCCTACCCGAAGCCGGTCGACGTGAAGATGCACCATGAATTGCCGGAGTTCATCAGCACGCGCGGCGGCATCTCGCTGCGCCCCGGTGACGGCGTGATCCACTCGTGGCTGAACCGCCTGCTGCTGCCCGACACCGTCGGCACCGGCGGCGACAGCCACACGCGCTTTCCGATCGGCATCAGCTTCCCGGCGGGCTCGGGACTGGTCGCGTTCGCGGCCGCCACCGGCGTGATGCCGCTGGACATGCCCGAGAGCGTGCTGGTGCGCTTCAAGGGCAAGATGCAGCCCGGCGTGACCTTGCGCGACCTCGTCAATGCGATCCCGCTGTACGCGATCAAGGCCGGGCTGCTGACGGTCGAGAAGAAGGGCAAGAAGAACATCTTCAGCGGCCGCATCCTCGAGATCGAGGGCCTGCCGGACCTGAAGGTCGAACAGGCCTTCGAACTCTCGGACGCCTCGGCCGAGCGCAGCGCCGCCGGCTGCACCGTGCACCTGAACCCCGAGCCGATCAAGGAGTACATCAACAGCAACGTCACGATGATGAAGTGGATGATCGCCAACGGCTATTCCGATCCGCGCTCGCTGGAACGCCGGATCAAGGCGCAGGAGGCCTGGCTCGCGAATCCGCAGCTGCTCGAGGGCGACGCCGATGCCGAGTACGCCGCGGTGATCGAGATCGACCTCGCCGACGTGCACGAGCCCATCGTCGCCTGCCCGAACGACCCGGACGACGTGAAGACGCTCAGCGACGTTGCCGGCGCGAAGATCGACGAGGTCTTCATCGGCTCGTGCATGACCAACATCGGCCACTTCCGCGCCGCCAGCAAGCTGCTCGAGGGCAAGCGCGACATCCCGGTCAAGCTGTGGGTCGCGCCGCCGACCAAGATGGACGCGAAGAAGCTCAGCGACGAAGGCCACTACGGCGTGCTCGGCAACGCCGGCGCGCGCATGGAGATGCCCGGCTGCAGCCTGTGCATGGGCAACCAGGCACAGGTCAAGGAGGGCGCAACGGTGTTTTCCACCAGCACGCGCAACTTCCCGAACCGCCTGGGCAAGAACTCGAACGTCTACCTGGGTTCGGCCGAACTGGCAGCGATCTGCTCCAAGCTCGGCCGCATCCCGACGCGCGCGGAGTACATGCTCGACATGGGCGTGCTCACGGCCGCGAGCGACAAGGTCTACCAGTACCTGAACTTCGACCAGATCGAGGAGTTCACCGACGCCGCCGCCGGCGTCGGCGCATGACAACCGCCCGGCCCGCGCGATGACGGCACGGCACGCAGGGGCCGCGGCCGTGGCGGTCGCCACATTGCTCGCGGCGTGCGGCACCGGGGCCGGCCGGATCAAGCTCGAACCCGAGGCCTTCGGCTCGACCACGACCCATTCGCGCGAGTTCGACACGGCGCCGGCCTACACCTGCGAGGCCGCGCGCCGCGCGCTGCTGAGCCAGGGCTTCGTGATCGTCACCGCCGACGGCGAGCGCGTGACCGGCCGCAAGTACTTCCAGCCCGAGCCGGAGGTCCTCGTCCAGATCGAGTTCCACACGGTGTGCGCGCCCGATGGCCGCGGCGGCAGGCACACGATCGCGTTCGTCAATGCGCTGCAGGACCGCTACGCGCTGAAGAAGAGCAACAACTCCGCGAGCGTCGGCGTCGGCGCGATCGGCTCGCTGTCGCTGCCGTTCACGTCGAGCGACGACTCGCTCGTCAAGGTGGCGAGCGAGACCATCACCTCGGCGCCCTTCTATGACCGCTTCTTCAAGCTGCTGCAGCGCTTTCTCGCGGCCGACGCCGACATCGCCGACACCAAGGACGACCCGGCCAGCGCGCTCGCGCCGGTCGTGCCCGCCGCGGCCCGGCCGGCATCGGCCGCGGCGTCGGCGCGCTGAGCGCGCGTCAGCCCGGCGACGCCAGCGCGACGAGCCGGCGCTCGAGCTGCAGCGCGCCCGCCGACTTGCCGGCGAAATGCTCGTCGTAGCGGTGCACGAAATCCTTGTTCGCCAGCGGCAGGTGGCAGGCGCGACAGGTGGCGGTCGGCTCCGGCGCCTTCGCGCCGTCGGCCAGGTAGGCGGCGTAGATCCAGTCGCCGTTCTTCAGGCCCTCGGGTGCCGACTGGCCCCAGCCGGGGTTCTTGCCCATCACGAACACGCGCAGCAAGGCCCCCTTGACGAGTTGGCCGTCGGGGCCCTTGCGCAGCGTGCCGTCGGGGTCGGCGAGCGCCGCGAAGTTCTCCATCACGAACACGGTGCCGTTCGGGAAGCCGGCGGCGGCGCTGCCGCCGCCGGCGGCCGGGTTCATGTAGATCTCGCGCACCTGCTTCGCGTCGGGGCGCTGCACCGCCGACAGGAACCTGGCCCAGCTGCGGTAGTTGGCCGGCACGGCGAGCTCGCCATCCTTGAGCGCAGCGACCGGGGCCTGCGCGGTCATCGGGGCACATCCCGCCAGCGCCAGGGTCAGGGCGCCGAGCGCCAGAACGAATCGGTTGCGATGCATCGGAGTCTTCTCCCATTGAAAAGAATTGTGTACGCGCAGACTAGCCGATCCGGATGCACGCGCAAACCTCAATCCCGTTCCGGCGCGATCTGGGTCGCGTAGTCCACCAGCGCGCCCAGGATGTCCTGCCCGCGCTCGTCGGCCTCTTCGCCGAGCGCGTCGATGCGTTCGAAGAAGGCCTCCAGTGTCTGCGCCCCGCCGGCACCGTCGTGCAGGCGGTGCGCGCAATGTTCCAGCCATTGCGCCTGTTCGGGCGCGCTCAGCGAGTCGGGGAAATTGCGGGCGCGGTAGCGGAACAGCAGTTCGCCCAGGCGGGCGTCGCTGAACGCGGGCCGCTTCGCCGCGAGCCGGGCGCCGTCGAGGCTGCGCAGCCGCTGCAGCGTTCGCCGGTCCTCGTTGCCGACGAAGCCGCCGTACAGGTCCTCGTCGACGTCGGTCGGCCCCTCGCGCGCCGGGCGCTCGAAGATCGCCGGCCACATGCCGGCCAGCAGGTTCGCCTTCTGCGCAATGAGCTCGGCATGGCGCAGCGCCTGCGGGATGTCCAGGCCCCACTTCGCGGCCCGCTCGACGCTCAGCGTCTTCAGGTTGCCGATCACGATCGGCGACTTGTTGATGTGGATGGTCTTGATCGGCAGGCGCGTCACGCCGTCGGGCAGCTCGTCGGCGCGCGTGAACATCCGGGTGCGGATCTCGTCGATGCCGAGCGCGAAGAGCTCGGCCGGGTCGACCGACAGGTCCCAGACGATGACCTCGTTCCTGTTGCTCGGGTGCGGCGCCAGCGGCCACACCGGCGCGAGGCAGCCGCGTTCGGTGCCGTACATGCCCGAGACGTGCAGAAAGGGCTTGCCGACGCCCATCTCCTGCACGACCGCGTGCTTGCTGCGCAGCCGCAGGCAGAACTCCCACAGGCGCGGCTGGCGCGCCTTGACCAGCCGCGCCAGCGCGATCGTCGCGCGCACGTCGGACAGCGCATCGTGCGCTGCGGCATGCGCGAGGCCGTTCGCCGCGGTCAGGTGCTCGAGCCTGAACGACGGCTTGCCGTCCTCGTGCAGCGGCCACTCGATGCCGTCGGGCCGCAGCGCCCAGGTGCAGCGCACCACGTCGAGCAGGTCCCAGCGGCCGCAGTCGTTCTGCCACTCGCGGGCGTACGGATCGATCAGGTTGCGCCAGAACAGGAAGCGCGTGACCTCGTCGTCGAAGCGGATCGAGTTGTAGCCCACGCCCACCGTGCCGGGCTGCGCCAGCTGCTGCTCGATCGCGTCGGCGAACACATGCTCGGGGACGCCGTGCTCCAGGCACCGCTGCGGCGTGATGCCGGTCAGCAGGCAGGCCTCGGGTTCGGGCAGGAAATCGGGCGATGGGCGGCAGTACTGCATCAGCGGCGCGCCGACCTCGTTCAGATCGGCGTCGGTGCGCACGCCGGCGAACTGCGACGGCCGGTCGCGGCGCGGCACCCGGCCGAAGGTTTCGTAGTCGTGCCAGAAGAACGTGAGGTCGGCCATCCCGGGAATCTAGCAGGGCAACGCCCCGGGGGGAGGCTTCGGCTAAGCTTGCGCTCCCGATCCTGGCCCCGGAGACCGATTCCCATGACCCGTGTTTTCAACTTCAGCGCCGGCCCCGCCGCGCTGCCCGAATCGGTGCTGCGTCAGGCCGCCGACGAGATGCTCGACTGGCACGGCTCGGGCATGTCGGTGATGGAGATGAGCCACCGCGGCAAGGAATTCATCGCGATCCATGCCGAGGCCGAGGCGCTGCTGCGCGAGCTGCTCGCGGTGCCGGCGAACTACAAGGTGCTGTTCATGCAGGGCGGCGCGATCGGCGAGAACGCGATCGTCCCGATGAACATGCTGCGCGGCCACGCCGGCGCCGATTACGTGAACACCGGCGAGTGGTCGAAGAAGTCGATCAAGGAAGCCGGCAAGTACGCGAAGATCAACGTCGTCGCGAGCTCGGAATCGACCCAGTTCGACCGCATCCCGAAGCGCGAGACCTGGAAGCTGGACCCGAACGCCGCCTACGTGCACATCTGCGCGAACGAGACCATCGGCGGCATCGAGTACCACTTCGTGCCCGACGTCGGCGACGTGCCGCTGATCGCCGACGTGTCGTCGAACATCCTGTCGCGGCCGATGGACGTGGCCAGGTTCGGACTGATCTACGGCGGCGCGCAGAAGAACATCGGCCCGGCCGGCCTGACCATCGTGATCGTGCGCGACGACCTGCTCGGCGGCGCGCTGCCGATCACGCCGTCGGCCTTCAACTACGCCGAGCAGGCGGCCAACGACTCGATGCTGAACACGCCGCCGACCTACGCGATCTACATCGCCGGGCTGGTGTTCCACTGGATCAAGGCGCAGGGCGGGCTCGTCGCGATGGAAGCGCACAACCGCGCGAAGGCGGCGCTGCTGTACGACTTCCTCGATTCGACCGAGTTCTACCGCAGCCCGGTCGTGCGCGAGGACCGCTCGCTGATGAACGTGCCGTTCAAGCTGAAGGACGAAGCGCTCGACGCCGCGTTCCTGAAGGGCGCCGAGGCGCGCGGCATGCTGCAACTCAAGGGCCACCGCTCGGTCGGCGGCATGCGCGCGTCGATCTACAACGCGATGCCGGTCGCGGGCGTGCAGGCGCTGGTCGCCTACATGAAGGAGTTCGAGGCCTCGCATGGCTGACGCCACAGCGGCCGCGGCGCCCCTGCGGGTGCTGGTGCTCAACCAGATCTCGGCCAACGGCCTGAAACGGCTGCCGGCCGATCGCTACACCGTCGGCAAGGACGTGGGCGAGCCGGACGCGCTGCTGGTGCGCTCGGCCGATCTGCACACGCTGACGATCGCGCCCAGCGTGCAGGCGATCGGCCGCGCCGGCGCCGGCACCAACAACATCCCGGTCGACGCGATGAGCGCGCGCGGCGTGCCGGTGTTCAACGCGCCCGGCGCGAACGCCAACGCGGTCAAGGAACTGGTGCTCGCCGCGATGCTGCTGAGCGCGCGCAACCTCGCGCCGGCGCTGCGCTTCGTCGCGCAGCTGGACGCGCAGGCGCCCGGACTCGACAAGCTCGTCGAGGACGGCAAGAAGGCCTTCGCCGGCTTCGAACTGGCCGGCCACACGCTGGGCATCGTCGGCCTCGGCAAGGTCGGCTGCCTGGTCGCCGACGCGGCGATCAAGCTCGGCATGGAGGTCTGGGGATTCGATCCGCACATCACCGTCGACGCCGCGTGGAGCCTGCCGGCGCAGGTGCGCAAGGCCGGCAGCGTCGCCGAGGTGCTGAAGCACGCCGACTTCGTGACGCTGCACGTGCCGCTGATCGCCGCGACCCGCGACCTCGTCAACGCCGACAACATCGGCCTGATGCGGCCCGGCGCGGTGCTGCTGAACTTCTCGCGCGAGGGCGTGGTCAGCGAGCCGGCGGTGCTGGCCGCGCTCGCCGCGAAGCGGCTGGCCTGGTATGCCTGCGACTTCCCGAGCGCGGCGCTGCACGCCCATCCGCGCGTGATCGCGCTGCCGCACCTGGGCGCGTCGACCGCCGAGGCCGAAGAGAACTGCGCGATCATGGTCGTCGACCAGCTGCGCGACTACCTCGAGCACGGCAACATCAGCAACGCGGTCAACTTCCCGTCGGTCGGGATGGCGCGCGAGTCGGCCTACCGCGTCGCGATCGCCAACGCCAACGTGCCGAACATGCTCGGCCAGATCTCGACCGCGATGGCCGCGGCCGGGCTGAACATCCACAACATGGTGAACAAGTCGCGCGGCGACATGGCCTACACGCTGGTCGATGTCGACAGCCCGGTGAAGGCGTCGGTGCTGGACGCGATCCGGGCGATCACCGGCGTGCTGTCGGTGCGCTCCCTGCCGGCACCGCCGGCCTGACCGCAGGCGCGCGGCGCACGCGCGGTGGCGTCTGCTGACACAATGCCCTTTTGGCCCGTGCCGGCCGCCCGTGCCGGCGCTTCCGACGAGGTGCCCGCCATGCCCAAGACCAAGACCGCCGCCCGCCCCGCCCACGCGTTCGCGAAGACGCGCAAGACGTTCAGGACGGCGTCCGGCAAGGACGGCACGCTCTACTCGCTGCCGGCGCTGGCCCGGCAGTTCCCGACCGTGAGCCGGCTGCCGGTGTCGATCCGCATCGTGCTCGAATCGGTGCTGCGCAATTGCGACGGCCTGAAGGTCACGCCCGAGCACGTCGCCGAGCTCGCGAACTGGCAACCCAACGCCGAGCGCAGCAACGAGATCCCGTTCGTCGTCGCCCGCGTCGTGCTGCAGGACTTCACCGGCGTGCCGCTGCTGGCCGACCTGGCGGCGATGCGCAACGTCGCCGCGGCGATGGGCAAGGACCCGAAGACGATCGAGCCGCTGGTGCCGGTCGACCTGGTCGTCGACCACTCGATCATGATCGACCACTACGGCAAGAAGAACTCGCTCGACCTGAACATGAAGCTCGAGTTCCAGCGCAACCAGGAGCGCTACCAGTTCATGAAG
>JAYSLR010000660.1:0-8281 GCA_043725365.1 Rhizobacter sp.
CTCGAGGGCGTGATCCGCATGGCCGACATGACCGCCGGCGACGTGATGGTGCCGGCCGGCCGCATGGACCAGCTCGACATCGGCGCCGACTACGATGACCTGCTGCATGTCGTGATCGCCACCGGCCACTCGCGCTTTCCGGTCTACGAGGGCCGGCGCGAGAACGTGATCGGCATCCTGATGGCCAAGGACCTGCTGAAGCTGCAGCGCTCGCCCGACCTGAACCTGCGCACCTTGTTGCGCCCCGCGGTGTTCGTGCCCGAGTCGAAGGGGCTGAACGAGCTGCTGCGCGACTTCCGCTCGA
Organism: Rhizobacter sp.; assembly: GCA_043725365.1. Taxonomy (GTDB): domain Bacteria; phylum Pseudomonadota; class Gammaproteobacteria; order Burkholderiales; family Burkholderiaceae_C; genus LMDS01. The sequence continues at coordinate 305 of JAYSLR010000660.1, forward strand.
ACCGCAACCACCTGGCGATCGTGATCGACGAGTTCGGCAGCACCGCCGGGCTGATCACGATCGAGGACGTGTTGGAGGAGATCGTCGGCGAGATCGAGGACGAGTTCGACGACAAGGACGGCGAATCCGGCATCTACACGCTGGCCGACGGCAGCCAGCGCGTCGCCGGCGACGTCGACATCGTCGCCGTCAACGAGGCCTTCGGCACGCTGCTGCCCAACGACGAGTTCGACAGCATCGGCGGCCTGGTCGCGCACGAGCTCGGCCGCGTGCCGCGACGCGGTGAATCGGTGACTGTCGGCGAGCTGGTGTTCTCGGTGATGCTGACGCGCGGCGGCGCGGTGCGCTGGTTCAAGGTCACGCGCGTGCCCGAGAGCGAGCCCGGGGCGGACGGCGCTTGACGCGCGTGTCGCGCCTGCCGCCGCTGGCGGCTTGCGTGCTCGCGGCGCTGGCGGGCGCTGCTCACAGCCTGGTGTTCGTCCACACCGGGGCCTGGCCGCTGCAGCTGGCGCTGGTGGCGGGCCTCGCGTGGATGGCGGCGGCCGGCACGCCGTCGCGCGCGGCCGCGCTGGGGCTGGTGTTCGGCACCGCCTGGCTCGGCGCCGGCACCTGGTGGCTGTTCATCAGCCTGCACACCTACGGCGGCCTGCCGGCCTGGCTCGCCGTGCTGGCGGTCGCGCTGCTCAGCGCGCTCCTGTCGCTGTACCTCGCGGCGGCGCTGGCTGCGTTCGCACGCTGGCGCAGCGGTGCCGCGGGGCGCGACGCGCTGCTGTTCGGCGCGCTGTGGCTGCTCGCCGAGCTCGCGCGCGGCGTGATCTTCACCGGCTTCCCGTGGATCGCGAGCGGCTACGCCCACGTCGACAGCCCGCTGGCGGCGCTGGCGCCGTGGATCGGCGTCTACGGCATCGGCTTCGTTGCGGCGAGCCTGGCCGCGTGGGTCGCACTGGGCTGGGGCGGCGCGTGGCGCGATCGGGCGCTGCCGCTCGCCGGGGCGATGGCGGTGCTGGGCGGCCTTGCGCTGCTCGGCCCGGTGCCGTTCTCGCGGCCGAGCGGCAGCCTGTCGGTCACGCTGCTGCAGGGCAACGTCGCGCAGGACGAGAAGTTCGCGGTCGAGCAGATGCCGCGCTCGCTCGAATGGACCCGCGACCAGCTGCTGGCGGCGCGCGGCGATCTGGTGGTCGCGCCCGAGACCGTGATCCCGCTGCTGCCCGACCAGCTCGACCCGGTGTACTGGAAGACCATCACCGACCACTTCCAGCGCGGCACGCAGGCCGTGCTGCTCGGCCTGCCGCTGGGCGACGAGCGCGTCGGCTACACCAACTCGGCGGCCGGCATCTCGGCCGCGACCGCCGCGCTGCCGAACGGCTTCTACCGCTACGACAAGCACCACCTCGTGCCCTTCGGCGAGTTCGTCCCGACCGGCTTTCACTGGTTCACCGCCATGATGAACATCCCGCTCGGCGACTTCAACCGCGGGCCGGTCGGAGCGCCGAGCTTCGCGTTCCGCGGCGAGCGCATCGGCGCGAACATCTGCTACGAGGACCTGTTCGGCGAGGAACTGGCGGCGCGTTTCAAGGACGAAGCCGGCGCGCCGACGATCTTCGCGAACCTCAGCAACATCGGCTGGTTCGGCGACACGATCGCGATCGACCAGCACCTCGAGATCTCGCGCATGCGCACGCTCGAGTTCCAGCGTCCGATGCTGCGCGCGACCAACACCGGCGCGACCGCCGCGATAGCCCACACCGGCCGCGTCACCGCCGCGCTGCCGCGCTTCACGCAGGGCGTGGTCGAAGCGACCGTGCAGGGCCGTACCGGCCTGACGCCGTTCGCGTGGTGGGCCGCACGCTTCGGGCTGTGGCCGCTGTGGGCGCTGGGCGCGGCCATTGTCGCGGGCTCGGGCCTGCGCCGGGCCGCTCCCAAGCGGCCCGAGCACCCCCGCGGGGGGTGACCGCGGTACACCGCGGTCGGGGGCTCCACTTCTAGCGCCCGGCGCGCACCAGCCGACCGGGGCGCGCACCGGTGACCGCACCGTCGTGCTGCACTCGCTGCCCGGCGACCCAGGTGCCGAGGTAGCCCTCGCCCTGCTGCAGGAAGCGCCGGCCGCCGGCCGGCAGGTCACGCACCAGCCGGGGCACCCCGACGCTCAGGCGCTGCGGGTCGATCAGGTTCAGGTCGGCACGCAGCCCCGGCGCGATGGCGCCGCGGTCCGCGAGGCCCAGGTAGCGCGCGTTGCGCGAGCTCATCATCTCGACCACCTGCTGCAGCGGCAACCTGCCGTCGGCGCGATCGCGCACCCAGTGCGTCAGCATGAAGGTCGAGAAGCTCGCATCGCACACCGTGCCGACATGCGCGCCCGCGTCGCTCAAGCCGGCCAGCGCGCGCGGGTGCCCGAGCATGCTGCGCACCGTGGCGAGCGAACCATCGTTGTAGTTGAAGATCGGGAAGTAGACGAGGTTCGTGCCGTCGCCCTCGGCGAAGTGGTCGTACAAGGCCTCGAGCGCGGTCACGCCGCGCTGTTTCGCGCGCACCAGGAAGCTGTCAATCACGGTGGGCTCGTAGTTCAGCCGCGCGTCGAGCGGGAACATGCGCCCGCTGATCAGCTCGATGCGCGCGAGCAGGATGTCCACCAGCGGCGGGATCGCGCTGCCGTCGCCGGCCAGGCGTTCGGATTGCTCGGCCAGCACGCGCGCCTTGCGCGCCGGGTCGCGCATCGCCGCGGCGCGCTCGGCCAGCGGCAGCGGGGCGATCTGCTTGAAACTCGGAAAACCCATGAACGGATGGAAGCTCGCGTCCAGGCCGACGATCACGCCGATGCCGCGCGCCGCCGTCTGCAGGTACAGCGGCAGGCCCTGTGCCACCGCGACGTCGACCCGCTCGCGGATCGCCTTCCATTGCTCGCCACCCGGGTCGCGCTGCAGCCAGGTCATCGACAGCGGCCGGCCCGACGCGCGCGCGACCTGCTCGACCAGGTCGAACTCGGCGTCGAAACGGCTCCGCGCCGGGCCACCCCAAGCGGAGCGCGCCCCCTCGGGGGGGCCGGCCCGCAGGGCCGTTGGGGCTTGATCTTCCCCTTTCAGCACGTCGAAGTCGCTGACCATCTGGATCACGCCGTGGTGCAGGCCCTGGAACGCGCTCGCGATGCCGCACAGCTCGGCGGCGCTGGCCTCGGACGCCGGCGTCTCCCGGCCTTCGGAGGTGCGGTGGTTGTCGCTGCGCCCGCTGCTCCAACCCACCGCGCCGGCCTCGAGCGCCTCGCGCACCAGCGCGCGCATCGCGGCGATGTCGCCCGCGCCGGCCGCGGGCTGCGTGAACGCGCGCTCGCCCATCACCGCCATGCGCACCGGGTCGTGCGGGATCTGCACCAGGAAGTCGAGGCTGTGCGGCGTCGCGTCGAGCGCGTCCATGAACTGCGGGAAGCTCTGCCAGTTCCAGCGGATGCCCTCACTGAGCGCGGCGCCGGGGATGTCCTCGACACCTTCCATCAGCTTGATCAGGTCGGCCTCGTGCCCCGCGCGCACCGGCGCGAAGCCGACGCCGCAGTTGCCCATCACGACGGTCGTGACGCCGTGGTGGATGCTGGGCGAGAAGGTCTCGTCCCAGGTGGCCTGGCCGTCGTAGTGGGTGTGGATGTCGACGAAGCCGGGCGTGACCCACGCGCCGTGCGCATCGATGCGCTCGCGCGCGGCCGTCGTGATCCTGCCGACCTCGACGATCACGCCGTCCTTCACGCCGACATCGGCGCTGAACGGGTCCCCGCCGCGGCCGTCGACCACGGTACCGCCTTCAATGAGCCAGTCGAGCATCCTTGCGCCTCCAAAGCAGCGCGAGCGTCAGGCCCGACACGATGTGCCAGACGCCCCACAGGCTCGCGATGATCACCATGCCGAGATCGGCGTTGAACTGGACCGCGATGATCCCCAGCGCGAGGCCGGAGTTCTGCATGCCGCCCTCGATCACGATCGCGCGCCGGTCGCGCTCGGCGACGCGGAACGCGAGTGCGCACAGCCAGCCCAGCAGCAGCCCGCTGCCGTTGTGCAGGATCACGATCGCCAGCTGCGGCAGGATCTGCGCGTTCAGCAGCGCGCGCTGGCTGACCAGCCCGACGGCGATGAACGCGAGCAGCGCGACGATGCTGAACGTGCCCAGCGGCTTGCGGATCTTCGCGGTGAACGTCGGCCAGCGATGGCCCAGGGTCAGGCCCAGCGCCATCGGGATCGCCAGCAGCGCGAGCAGGCTCCACCAGATGTCGGACGGGTCGATGCGCAGCTCGCGCATCCAGCCCGCGGTGGCCGGGTTGGTCGCCATCATCCAGGTGAAATTGAACGGCGTCAGGAACAGCGCCATCACCGCCGCGACGGCCGAGATGCTGACCGACAGCGCGGTGTTGCCGCGCCCGAAATGCGTGACCACGTTCGACAGAGAGCCGCCCGGGCAGGCCGCGACCAGGATCATCGCCGCCTCGATGTTCGGCGGCAGGTCCAGCACCAGCGTGGCCAGCCAGGTGCCCACCGGCAGCAGCACGAACTGCGGGATCAGCCCGCAGACGACCGCGCGCGGCGTATGCGCGACACGCGTGAAATCGGCCGGCTTCAGTTCGAGCGCGACCGAGAACACCATCGTGGCGAGGACGAGGCTGAGGATGAGTTGCTGGGTCGTCATGAGCGGCCGGGTCGCAGGCGGTGGCCGCGAGGCTAGCAGGGCGCCCGCCCTCTAGAATCAAGGGTTTACGCAGACCCCCGGACCGATGCTCACCTTCCAGCAGATCATTCTCAAGTTGCAGGATTACTGGGGCGCGCAAGGCTGCGCACTGCTGCAGCCCTACGACATGGAAGTCGGCGCCGGCACCAGCCACACCGCGACCTTTCTGCGCGCGATCGGCCCCGAGCCCTGGAAGGCGGCCTACGTGCAGCCCAGCCGCCGGCCGAAGGACGGCCGCTACGGCGAGAACCCGAACCGTCTGCAGCACTACTACCAGTACCAGGTCGTGCTCAAGCCCGCGCCGGCCGACATCCTCGAGCTCTACCTCGGCTCGCTCGAAGCGCTCGGCTTCGACCTGAAGGCCAACGACATCCGCTTCGTCGAGGACGACTGGGAGAACCCCACGCTCGGCTGCTGGGGCCTGGGCTGGGAGGTCTGGCTGAACGGCATGGAGGTCACGCAGTTCACCTACTTCCAGCAGGTCGGCGGCATCGACTGCAAGCCGATCACCGGCGAGATCACCTACGGGCTGGAGCGGCTGGCGATGTACCTGCAGGGCGTCGACAACGTCTACAACCTGACCTGGACCGAGGGGCTCAGCTACGGCGACGTCTACAAGCAGAACGAGGTCGAGCAGAGCACCTACAACTTCGAGCACAGCGACGTCGAGTTCCTGCTCGGCGCGTTCGGCGCGCACGAGAAGCAGTCGAAGCACCTGATGGCGCAGCAGCTCGCGCTGCCCGCCTACGAACAGCTGCTCAAGGCCGGCCACAGCTTCAACCTGCTGGATGCGCGCGGCGCGATCAGCGTGACCGAGCGCGCTGCGTACATCGGCCGCATCCGCAACCTGGCGCGCGCCGTCGCGCAGAGCTACCTCGAGAGCCGCGCGCGGCTCGGCTTCCCGTTGGCGCTCAAAGCCCGGGGCCAAGAAGTGCTGGCGCAGATGGCGAAGCACGCTGAGAAGAAGGCCGCTTGATGAGTACGACGAAGAACCTGCTCGTCGAACTGTTCGTCGAGGAACTGCCGCCGAAGGCGCTGAGGAAGCTGGGCGAGGCGTTTGCCCAAGAAGTCTTCGACGGTCTCCGCGTCAACGACTTTCTCTCCGAGGTTTCGACGATGACTTCGTACGCCTCGCCGAGGCGGCTCGCAGTTCATATCACCAGTGTTCGCGAGACGTCGGTGCCGAGGGTTCGCCGGGACAAGCTCATGCCGGCGTCGATCGGACTGACAGCGGATGGCAAGGCAACGCCTGCGCTTGTCAAGAAGCTGGTGGCGTCACTTGGGTACCACGCCGAAGCCGACTTCGATCAGATCATCGCGCAGCGCGTGAAGCGCGAAAACGATGGCAAGCAGGAGGTGCTGATTCACGAGAGCCTGGCCACGGGAACGACGCTGGCGATCCGGCTTGAAGGCGCGATCGAAAGCGCGCTGGCAAGACTGCCGATTCCGAAAGTCATGAGCTATCAGCTGGCCGACGGCTGGACCAGTGTCCACTTCGTGCGCCCGGCGCACGGCCTGGTCGCGTTGCACGGCGAGGCGATCGTGCCGGTGACGGCGCTCGGCCTGGCCGCCGGCCGCGCGACCCACGGCCACCGCTTCGAGGCCCGGCTCGACCCGATCGAGCTGAAGGATGCCGACCAGTACGCCGAGGCGCTCGAATCGCAGGGCGCGGTGATCGCGAGCTTCGACGCGCGCCGAAGCGAGATCGCGCGCCAGTTGCAGGCCGAGGCGGTCAAGCAGGGCCTGACGCCGATCGACGATCCGCTGCTGCTCGACGAAGTCACCGCGCTGGTCGAACGGCCGAACGTGCTGGTCTGCCGCTTCGAGGAGGCCTTTCTCGCGGTGCCGCCCGAATGCCTGATCCTGACGATGAAGGCGAACCAGAAGTACTTTCCGCTGCTCGACGCGGCAGGCAGCCTGACGAACCGCTTCCTGATCGTCAGCAACATCCGGCCCGCGGATCCGAGCCGCGTGATCGAGGGCAACGAGCGTGTCGTGCGCCCGCGCCTGGCCGATGCGAAGTTCTTCTTCGACCAGGACCGCAAGCGCACGCTCGAGTCGCGCGTCGCCGGTCTCGACAAGGTCGTCTACCACGGCAGGCTCGGCACGCAGGGCGAGCGCACGGCCCGCGTGCGCGCGATCGCCCGCGCCATCGGCGCACGGCTCGGCGGCCCGGCGCTCGCCGCGCAGGCCGATCGCGCCGCCCTGCTCGCGAAGGCCGATCTCGTGACCGACATGGTCGGCGAATTCCCCGAGTTGCAGGGCACGATGGGCGGCTACTACGCGCGCCACGACGGCGAGAGCGAGGCCGTCGCGATCGCGATCGAGGACCACTACAAGCCGCGCTTCGCCGGCGACGCGCTGCCGCGCAACGAGGTCGGCCTGGCGGTTGCGCTGGCCGACAAGCTCGAGACGCTGGTCGGCCTGTTCGGCATCGGCCAGTTGCCCACCGGCGACAAGGACCCGTTCGCGCTGCGCCGCCATGCGCTCGGTGTGATCCGGATGCTGGTGGAGCGCGAGCTTTCGCTGCCGCTCGACGAACTGGTGGGCATCGCCGCCGACGCGATGGGCCCGTTGCTGACCGAACCGGGCGCGATGGCGCAGCTGATCGACTTCGTCTACGAGCGCCTGGCCGGCAGCCTGCGCGAGCAGGGCTACAGCGCGCAGGAGGTCGAAGCGGTGCTGTCGTTGCGGCCGGCCCGGCTCGCCGATGTGAACGCGCGGCTCGCCGCGGTGCGCGCCTTCGCGGCGCTGCCCGAGGCGGCGTCGCTGGCGGCGGCGAACAAGCGCGTCGGCAACATCCTGAAGAAGGCCGATGGCGCGGTCGCCGCGCAGGTCGACAAGGCCTTGCTGAAGGAACCCGCCGAAGCCGCGCTGAACGAGGCGCTCGCAGGCGCGAAGCCGCGGGCCGACGCAGCGTTCGAGCGCGGCGACTACGCGGCATCGCTGCAGGTGCTGGCCCTGTTGAAGACGCCTGTCGATGCGTTCTTCGATGCCGTGATGGTCAACGCCGACGACGCGGCACTGCGCGCGAACCGCCTCGGGCTGCTCGCGACGCTGCACGCCGCGATGAACCGCGTCGCGGACTTGTCGAAGCTGGCCGCCTGAGATGCAAGCTCCGTTCGCAGGCCCGGCGACCGATCGCGAGAATCGGCGCGCGCTGCAGTTCGCTGCTTGCGGCCCTGAGGCGACCTTCGACGTCCGCCTTCGCATGCATCGTTCGGCGCGGCAAAGGCACGTGCGGGCAGGCCTGCGGGCTTCGCTTCGGTGGTCGGT
>JAYSLR010000661.1:0-2635 GCA_043725365.1 Rhizobacter sp.
GTGACCGGTGCGAACATCGCGATCAACGGCGGCCAGCACATGCAGTGAGCGGCCCGCGCATCACCCCGTACCTCAACCCCAAGGAAACCACATGATCAAGGCAGGGATCGACCAGGACGCGATCGTCAAGATGTTCTCGGAGGCCACCACCAAGCAGGGCGAGGCGCTGCGCAAGGCCGTCAGCGAGGCCACGCTGAAAGCCTTGCAGGGCCGCGAGCTGACGATGGAGAACATCAAGAAGGTGCTGAAGACGGTGACCACCGCGGCCACCGCCGGTGCGGCGCAGAACGTCGCCAGCCCGGTTGACGTGGAGGCGATGCTGACCAAGGCCTTCGCCGGCATGGACGCGGCGTTGCTGCAGGCGGTCGAGGCGAACCGCAAGGCATTGCAACAGTTCGTCGACCAGGGTGCCGGGCTGCAGGAGAAGCAGCTCAAGGGCGCGCTGGCGAACATCGAGAAGATGGAGGACACCTTCTTCGCCACGGTGACCAAGGCGGCGCAGGGCGTGAGCGGGCCGATGCAGGCACCGTGGGAACACGTGCTCAGCGCGATGAAGATGAAGGGCACCGACACCGGTGCGCAGGCCACGCAGACGGTGGAGCAGTTGTTGGCGCAGACGCAGACCGCGCTGCGCGACGGCCGCGCCGCGGGCGCGAAGACCGCGCAGGCGATGCTCGACGGCTACGCGGCGCTCGTCAGCGGTGTGCTGATCGGCATGTCCGAGGGGCTGCAGTCCGGCGGTGCCGATACCGCGGCGGCGAAGACAAGGAAGAAATAGCGTATCGGTCCGGACGACGTTTTCGACCTACCATCCGAGCCGCGCCGATGCGCGGCTCGCCTTTTGGAGACCCCCATGAGAATCGCACTTGTCGTCCCCGTGGGCCTGGCGTTCGTCGCCGGCATGGCGCTTTCACCGCTGGCACAGCGGCTGTTGCCCAGCGCCCGGGCGCAGGCCCCCGCCGCCGCACCCGGACTGGTGCCGGCCATCATCGACGTGGCCGCGCTGAAAGACGCCGACCTCGCCGCGACGCCGATCCCCGACCTGCGCTCCAAGGGCTTCGTGACCACACCGAACGCGACGATCGCGGTACAGATGGGCAATGTCGCGAAGCACATCCACACCAACACCGACGAGATCCAGTACATCGTGGAAGGCACGGGCACCGCGTGGCTGGGCGCAGAGAAGCGCGAGATCCGCCCGGGCATGCTGATCGTGATCCCGCGCGGCACGCCGCACGCCGGCACCGAGGCGATCAGCGGCCGCTTCAAGGCGATCGCGATCAAGATTCCGCCGCAGGACCCGAAAGACACGACCTTCGTGAACTGAAGACGAACGCTGCGGCATGGATCTGGGCATCGACCTCGGCACGTCCGAGGTGAAGGTCGTGCTAGTCGACGACGCGCATCGCGTCGTCGGTCAGGCGCACAGCGCGGTGCCGATCGCGCGCCCGCAGCCGCAGTGGTCGGAGCAGGACCCGCAGGACTGGTGGCGCGCGACGGTCGCGGCGCTCGCCGAGCTGCGTGCGCAGCACCCCGCCGCGTTCGCCGCGGTGCGCGGCCTGGGCCTGTCCGGACACATGCACGGCGCAACACTGCTCGATGCGCGCGACCGGGTGCTGCGCCCGGCGATCCTGTGGAACGACGGCCGCAGCCACGCGCAGTGCGCGCAGCTCGAGCGACGCGAACCGCGCAGCCGCGCGATCACCGGCAACATCGCGATGCCCGGCTTCACGGCGCCGAAGCTGATGTGGGTCGAGGAGCACGAGAGCGCGGTGTTCCGGCAGGTCGCGCGCGTGCTGCTGCCGAAGGACTACCTGCGGCTGCGGCTGACCGGCGACGCCGTGTCCGACATGTCGGACTCCGCCGGCACGCTGTGGCTCGACGTCGCACGGCGCGACTGGTCCGACGCGATGCTGGCGGCCACCCACCTGACGCGCGCGCAGATGCCGCGGCTGGTCGAGGGCAGCGAGGCCGGCGGCACGGTGCTGCCGGCGATCGCCGCGCAGCTCGGCTTGCCGGCCGGCGTGGTCGTCGCCGGCGGCGCGGGCGACAACGCCGCGAGCGCCGCGGGCATCGGCGTGGTCACACCCGGCACGGCCTTCCTGTCGCTCGGGACCTCGGGCGTCTACTTCGTCGCGAACGCGGCGTTCTCGCCGAATCCGGCGCGCGCGGTGCATGCGTTCTGCCACGCCTTCCCGGCCACCTGGCACCAGATGACGGTGATGCTTTCGGCCGCGAGCGCACTGCGCTGGCTGCGCGGCGCCGCGCACGCCGACAGCGAGGCGCAGCTCGTCGCCGAAGCGCAGGCGCTGCCCGAGGGCACGCCGGTGCCGCTGTTCCTGCCCTATCTCTCGGGCGAGCGGACACCACACAACGACCCGCATGCCTCGGGCGTGTTCTTCGGGCTGACGCACGACCACGGCCGCGGCCACCTTGCGCAGGCGGTGCTCGAGGGCGTCGCGTTCGCGTTTCTCGACGGCCAGCGGGCACTGCTGGACGGCGGCGCGCAGATCGACAGCGTCACGCTGGTGGGCGGCGGTTCGCGCAGCGCGGCCTGGGCGCAGGTGCTGGCCGACACGCTGGGCCGCACGCTCGATCGCCGCAGCGGCGCCGATGTGGGCGCCGCGCTCGGGGC
>JAYSLR010000662.1:0-2358 GCA_043725365.1 Rhizobacter sp.
GTTCGAGAGCAGCGAGCACGCCGCGTCGCTGTTCAACATGGAGCGCTCCGGCCACGTCTACAGCCGGATCTCGAACCCGACCAACGCGGTGCTCGAGGAACGCGTCGCCGCGCTCGAGGGCGGCGCCGGCGCGATCGCGACCGCCAGCGGCCAGGCGGCGCTGCACCTGGCGATCGCGACGATCGCCGGCGCCGGCTCGCACATCGTCGCGTCGAGCGCGCTGTACGGCGGCTCGCACAACCTGTTGCACTACACGCTGGCCCGTTTCGGGATCGCGACCACGTTCGTGAAGCCGGGCGACATCGACGGCTGGCGCGCCGCGATCCGCCCGAACACCAAGCTGCTGTTCGGCGAGACCCTGGGCAACCCGGGACTGGACGTGCTGGACATCCCGAGCGTCGCGGCGATCGCGCACGAACACGGCCTGCCGCTGATGGTCGACTCGACCTTCACGACGCCGTGGCTGATGAAGCCCTTCGATCACGGCGCCGACCTGCTGTTCCACTCGGCCACCAAGTTCCTGTCGGGCCACGGCACCGTGATCGGCGGCGTGCTCGTCGACAGCGGCCAGTTCGACTGGCATGCCGCGCATGCGGCGCACGGCCGCTTCGCGGAACTCGCCCAGCCCTACGACGGCTTCCACGGCATGGTGTTCAGTGAGGAGAGCACCGTGGGTGCGTTCCTGCTGCGCGCGCGCCGCGAAGGCCTGCGCGACTTCGGCGCCTGCATGAGCCCGCACACCGCGTGGCTGATCCTGCAGGGCATCGAGACACTGCCGCTGCGCATGGCGCGCCACGTCGAGAACACGCGCAAGGTCGTCGCCTTCCTCGCCGCGCACGCGATGGTCGAGCGCGTCGGCTACCCCGAGCTCGAATCGCACCCCGACCACGCGCTGGCGAAACGGCTGCTGCCGCGCGGCTGCGGCTCGATCTTCAGCTTCGACCTGCGTGGCTCGCGCGCACAAGGGGTCGCGTTCATCGAGGCGCTGAAGCTGTTCTCGCATCTCGCGAACGTCGGGGACTGCCGCTCGCTCGTGATCCACCCGGCGTCGACCACGCACTTCCGGATGGACGACGCGGCGCTGGCGCAGGCAGGCATCACGGCCGGCACGATCCGGCTGTCGATCGGCCTGGAGGATGCCGACGACCTGATCGACGACCTGAAGCGGGCGCTGAAGGCCGCGGACAAAGCGGGGGCGTGATGGAGTTCGTCGTCAAGACCGCCGAGGGCGCGAGCCCGGCCTACGCCTACACCGGCGGCAAGCCGTTCGACGCCACGCTGCCCTGCGTCGTGTTCGTGCACGGCGCGCTCAACGACCACAGTGTCTGGACGCTGCTGGCGCGCTGGTTCGCGCACCACGGTCATGGCGTGCTCGCGGTCGATCTGCCCGGCCACGGCCGCAGCGCCGGTGCGCCGCCGGCGAGCGTCGAGGCGGCGGCCGACTGGCTGCTCGCGTTGCTCGACGCGGCCGGCGTGCAGCGCGCCGCGCTGGTCGGCCACAGCATGGGGTCGCTGATCGCGCTCGAGGCCGCCGCGCGGGCCCCGGCGCGGGCCACGCGGCTGGTGATGATCGGCACGGCCTACCCGATGAAGGTGTCCGAGGCGCTGCTGACCACCGCGCGCGACACGCCGCTGCGCGCGATCGACATGGTCAACGTGTTCACGCATTCGGGCCTCGCCGCCAAGCCCTCGTACCCCGGCCCGGGCGCCTGGCTGCATGGCGGCAGCCGCGCGCTGATGCGGCGCATGCAGGCGCTGCAGACCGGCGTGAACCTGTTCCACCACGATTTCGGCGTCTGCGACCGCTATGCCGGCGGCCTGGAAGCCGCGGCGACACTGCAGTGCCCGGCCAGCCTGATCCTGGGCGCGCTCGACCAGATGACGAGCCCGAGGCAGGCGCGCGCGCTCGCCGATGCGCTGAAGGCGCGCGTCCACAGCGTCGCCGCCGGCCACGCGCTGATGAGCGAGGCTCCCGACGCGGTGCTCGCTGCGCTGCGCGCCGCGCTGGCCTGAGATCCACTCGAGGAGGAGACCCGCGATGACCACTGCCGGCGTCGATCTGAAGGCGATCAAGTCGTTCGCCGAGTTCTACCCGCTGTACCTGAAGGAGCACAGCGACCGCACCTGCCGGCGGCTGCACTTCGTCGGCTCCAGCCTGAGCCTGGTCTGCCTGGCACTGCTGGCGGCGACCGGCCAGCCGGCCTGGCTGTTCGGCGCGCTGCTCAGCGGCTACGGATTCGCCTGGGTCGGCCATTTCGTGTTCGAGAAGAACCGGCCGGCGTCGTTCAAGCGCCCGCTGTACAGCTTCATGGGCGATTGGGTCATGTACCGGGACCTCTGGACCGGCCGGATCCCGTT
>JAYSLR010000663.1:0-2469 GCA_043725365.1 Rhizobacter sp.
CTGCGCCTGCTGCACCCAGGCCGCCGGCAGCAGCGCGCCGGCGAGGAAGCGGTCGCGCGACAGCGGCTCGAAATCGGCGGCGCGCGTGCGCAGGTCCGGCAGGTGCAGTGCCGCGCCCTCGGCATTGCTGATGATGAAGGCCGCGGCGCGCGCACGCGCGACCTCGGGCAGTTCGACCTCGCGCGTCACGTCCAGTGCCTGCGCGACACGCGCGACCGCCGCGCGCGCCGCCGCGCCGGCGTTCTCGGCGAAATAGCCGCCGAGCGTGGCGATGCGCAGGCCCCCGACGCCGCGCGCGAGCGTGTCGGCGGTGGGCTCGACGGGCCGCGCGACGCAGCCCGGATCGCGCGCGTCGAAACCCTGCAGGGCGTCGTAGACGAGTGCCAGGTCGCGCACGCTGCGCGCGAACGGACCCAGGTGATCCAGGCTCGCGACGAACGGGTAGCTGCCGTGGCGCGGCAGCCGCCCGTAGGTCGGCTTCAGGCCGAACACGCCGCACAGCGACGCCGGCACGCGGATCGACCCGTTGGTGTCGGAGCCGAGCGCGACCGGCACCTGGCCGGCCGCCACCGCGGCCGCCGAACCGCCCGACGAGCCGCCGGCGGTGCGCGCCAGGTCGTGCGGGTTGTGGCACGCGCCTGCATGGCTGTTCTCGGTCGTGAAGCCGTAGGCGTACTCGTCCATGTTCAGCGCACCGACCAGCACCGCGCCGGCTGCCTGCATCCGGGCGACCAGCACCGCGTCGTGGGTGGCGGGGGGCCGGCCGCGTTCGATCTTCGAGCCGGCCAGCGTGGTCAGGCCGGCGATGTCGAACAGGTTCTTGACCGCGAACGGCACCCCCAGCAGGGGCAACGCGAGCGCGGTCGTGTCGCCGACGGCGAGCCGGCTGTCGAGTGCCGCCGCGGCCTGCAACGCGCGTTGCGCGGTGACGTCGGTGAAGGCGTTGACGCGGCGATCCGAGCTGCAGATGTGCAGCAGGCTGGCCTGCACCAGCGCCGCGACGCCGGGCGTGCCGCGGCGCAGCGCAGCGGCCATGTCGGCGGCGTCGCCGCGCAGCAGTTCGGCGGCCATCATGCGCGTGCCGGGCCGGCGGGCGGGATCGGCACGAACGCGGGCGCCGGGTCGTCGGCCACGTCCAGCGGGTGCGCCGCGACGAGCTCGGCCATCCCGTAGGCGAGCGCGAAATAGCTCAGCACGCCGGTGCGGTGCGCCGGGCTCAGCGGCAGCTGCATCGCTGCGGCGGCCGCATCCACATAGGCTTCGATCTGCGCAGGGGTCATCGAGGGGCGGACCTTTCATCGTCAGCGCCGCACCTCGCGTTGGAAAATCTCCAGGCTGAGTTTCTTCGCCGCCACGAAGCCCGGTTCGGACAGGGTGGCGACGGTGCGCGGTCGCGCATCACCATACTGCAAGATCTCGGCCACCCGGGTCGGGCGCTTGGTCAGCAGCAGCACCTGGTCGGCCAGGTAGACCGCTTCCTCGAGGTCGTGCGAGACCAGCAGCATCGTCGTGCCGGTCTGCATGAACACCTCCTGCAGCTTCTCGCGGATGAAGAGGGTCATCTCGAAGTCGAGCGCGGAGAACGGCTCGTCGAGGAACAGCACCTCGGGGCCGGGCGCGAGCGCGCGCATGATCGACGCGGTCTGCTGCTGGCCACCGGAGAGCTCGTACGGGTAGCGCTTCAGGTCGAACTTGACGTCGAAGCTCGCGACCAGCTCGGCCATGCGCCGATCGACCTCGGCCTTGCTGCGGCCCTCGAGCACCAGCGGGTAGGCGATGTTGTCGATCGTGCGCATCCACGGGAACATCGCCTCGCGGTAGTTCTGGAACACGTAGCCGATCTTGGTGTCTTTGAGGCTCTTGCCGTCGAACAGGATCTGCCCCGAGTCGATCGGGATCAACCCGGCGATCATGTTGATCAGCGTCGACTTGCCGCAGCCGTTCGGGCCGAAGACCGAGACGATCCGGTGCTTCGGGATGTCGAGGTCGAAGTTCTCGTACAGCGGCCAGCCGGCGAAATACTTGGTCAGGCCGCGGATCGTGATGTGGGTGCCGACCGGGCCGGCCTGGAACGGGCGTTCGGGAACGTCCGCGAACACGGGCGCGTTGAGGACCTCGGTCATGGCTACCTCCCGCTCCAGTGGACGATGCGGCGTTCCGCGAGCAGGAACAGCGCGTTCAGCGCGTAGCCCAGCGCACCGGCCGCGAGGATCGCCGCGTACATGCTCTTCACGTTCAGCACCTGCTGCGCGTCGATGATGCGGTGGCCCAGGCCGCTGTCGGAGCCGATGAACATCTCGGCGACGATCACGATCACCAGCGCCATCGAGACCGCCGAGCGCAGGCCGACGAAGGTCGGCTGCAGGCTTTCCCGTCATCCACACCCGCGAGGGGCATCGGCCCGATCTGTCGGACCTGCCGGCCAACAAGCGCTGGCGCTCGCGCCGGATCGGCACCGACGGCATCGGC
>JAYSLR010000664.1:0-2522 GCA_043725365.1 Rhizobacter sp.
CGCGCAGCGAGCAGCGCAGGGCACCCCCGACGCAGTCGGGGGCGCGGCTTCAGCCCTCGCCGGCCTGGCCGCTCCCGCCTTTGCCGCTGCGACGATTGAGGTCCGACTCGCGGCACAGGCAGCGAACGGCGGCAATGGGCCGACAGCAGACCTCCGCTTGCGAATCGTTTCATGTTTCGCGGATCGCGCGAGGCCTCGTGGGGCCACTGACATGACGACGCCGTCGCGCCGTCACGCGCTACGTGCGATGGGCGGCGCCGTGCTGCTGCTCGGCCCCTTCGACATCGCGTTCGGCGCCAGCATCGTCGCGGTGCGCGTCTGGCCCGCGGCCGACTACACCCGCATCACGATCGAGTCCGACCAGGCACTGTCGCAGAAGCACTTCCTGGCCGAGAACCCGAACCGGCTCGTGATCGACATCGACGGCATCGAGCTCAGCCCGGCGCTGCGTGACCTGGTCGGCAAGGTGCGGGCCGACGACCCGTTCATCGCCGGCGTGCGCGCCGGCCAGAACCAGCCGCGCGTGGTGCGGCTCGTGATCGACCTGAAGCAACCGACCGCGCCGCAGCTGTTCACGCTCGCGCCGGTCGCCGCCTACCAGCACCGCCTCGTCTTCGACCTGTACCCGACCCAGGAGCGCGACCCGCTGCTGGCGCTGATCCGCGACAAGGAGGCGGCCGAACAGCAGGCCGCGAAGTCGGTGCAGGACGCGCTCGGCGAATTCATCGGCAAGATGGGCCGCCCCGCGCCGCGGCCCGCGCCCGTGCCGCCGCTCGCGCAGGGTTACCCGCCGGCGCTGCCGCCGCTGGCCGCGGCTCCCCCGCTGCCCGGCCCGCAGCAGCAGACCCCGGCGCCGCTGCCGCCCGGCGTGCAGGGCAAGATCGACCGGCTGATCGTGGTCGCGATCGACCCCGGCCACGGCGGCGAAGACCCGGGCGCGAGCGGTCCCAGCGGCCTGCACGAGAAGGACGTGGTGCTGAAGATCGCGCTGCAGTTGCGCGACCGCATCAACACGCTGCCCAACATGCGCGCGATGCTGACGCGCGACGCCGACTTCTTCGTGCCGCTGGTCGATCGCGTGCGCAAGGCGCAGCGCGTGCAGGCCGACCTGTTCGTCTCGATCCATGCCGACGCCTTCATCACGCCGCAGGCGCGCGGTGCCTCGGTGTTCGCGCTCAGCCAGGGCGGCGCCACCAGCGCCGCGGCGCGCTGGATGGCGAACCGCGAGAATGCGGCCGACGCGATCGGCGGCGTCAACATCAAGGCCAAGGACGCCACCGTGCTGCGCACCCTGCTCGACATGAGCACGACCGCGCAGATCCGCGACAGCCTCCGGCTCGGCGGCGAGGTGCTGGGCCAGATCGGCCGCGTCGGCAAGCTGCACAAGGGCAGCGTCGAGCAGGCCGGCTTCGCGGTGCTGAAGGCACCCGACATCCCGTCGATCCTGGTCGAGTCGGCCTTCATCTCGAACCCGGAAGAGGAAGCCAAGCTGCGCGACCCGGGCTACCAGGCGCAGCTGGTGAACGCGCTGGCGCACGGCATCCAGCGCTACTTCGCGAAGAACCCGCCGCTGGCGCGCTCGCGGCAGCTGTAGCTTCCGCGCGCTCGCGGCGCACCGCCGCCGAACCTTACCGCCGGTTACGCCTGTAGACTGCGCCGGTTCGTCCGCCGTGCCCATCCTGGAAGCACGGGTCAGCCGAGCCCAGTCGTTTCGAGCCGTTCATGCCGGGTCCGAAAAGCAAGCACTCGCCGAAAGTCCGCGCGCAGGCTGCGGTCGCGGATGCCGTGGTCGATATCGCGCAATTCCGGGCCCTCGAGCATCAGCTGGCCGAGCGCACCGCGCAGCTGGCGCAGCGCGCCGACGAGCTCGCGCTGATCAATACGATCCAGCAGGGCATGGCCGCAGCGCTGAGCTTCCAGGGCATCGTCGACGTCGTCGGCGACACGCTGCGCGAGGTCTTCGGCACCGACGACATCGGCATCACCTGGCAGGACGGCAAGACCGACCTCGTCCACAACCTGTACATCATCGAGCGCGGGCGCCGGCTGCAGCTACCGGCCTTCCCGTTCGATCCGACGATGCGGCTGATGGCCGAACTGGCGGCCGGGCAGACCGTGCGGCTGCGCGATCGCGTGGCGACCGACGCCTACGAGATACGCACCGCGCCCGGTACCGAGCCGAGCCGCTCCAGCGTGTTCGTGCCAGTGATGGTCGGCGACCGGCTGCGCGGCGCGGTTCGGCTCGTGAGCCTGGAGCGCGACGACGCCTTCGACGACGCCACCGTGCGCCTGCTCGAGACCGTCGCCGCGTCGATGGGAGTCGCGCTCGAGAACGCGCGCCTGTTCGACGAGACCCAGCGGCTGCTGAAGGAAACCGAGCAGCGCAACGCCGAGCTGGCCGTGATCAACAGCATCCAGCAAGGCCTGGCGTCGAAGCTCGACCTGCAGGCGGTGATCGACCTCGTGGGCGACAAGCTGTGCGCGATCTTCGCCGCCGACGTCGTCGGCATCGCCCTGTTCGA
>JAYSLR010000665.1:0-3178 GCA_043725365.1 Rhizobacter sp.
GGAGCCGATCGATCCGCCGGCGCCGGTCACCAGCACCGTCTTGCCGGAGATCAGCTCCGCGATGCCCGCCTCGTCCAGGCGCACCGGCTCGCGGCCGAGAAGGTCTTCGGGCTCGATGCTGCGCACGCGCTCGATGCGCGCGCTGCCGTCCTGCAGCTCGCTGACCGACGGCACCGTCAGCACCGGCAGCTCGGTGGCCGCGGCCAGCTCGATCGCCCTGCGGCGCTGCGCCGCGGTCGCGCCCGGCAGCGCGACGATGATGTGCGTCGTCTCGGCCCGCAGGTGCAGCCGCGCCACGTCGGCCAGCGTGCCCAGCACCGGCACGCCGCCGATGCGCGCGCCGCGCTTGGCCGGGTCGTCGTCGAGCAGGCCGAGCACGATCCAGCCCTGCTGGTGGATCGTCGCGAGCAGGCGCTTCGCGGCCTCGCCGGCGCCCATCACGATGGCACGGCGCACCTCGGCGTCGCCGCCGGTGATGCGCGAACGCGCGTGTTCGTAGAGCATGCGGTAGGCCACCCGCACCATGCACAGCCCGATCAGCGTGATCAGCGGGTGCAGCGCGAGCACCGCGCGCGGCACCTGCGTGAGCTGGGCCATCAGCACCGCGACGGCACACAGCAGCCCGCTGCCCAGGCACGCGAGCGTGAGCCGCTTGACCTCGCCGAAGCCCGAGAAGCGCCACATGCCGCGCGGGATGCCGGCGGCCGCGAACACGCCCAGGTAGACCGCGACGACGCCCCCCATCACCCAGACGTCGTAGCTCGGCCGCGCATGCCACCAGCGCTCGAAGCCGAGCCGGAACAGGTAGGTCGCGTTCCAGCACAGCGCGACGACCACGCCGTCGATCAGCAGCGACAGCGGCCGGCGGTGCACCCGCACGCGGGCGAGCGCGCGGTCGAGCCGGTGCCAGAACGACAGGTTCTGCGTCATCGCAGCCACAGCGCACGCAGCGTCGCACCGATCAGCCGCACATCGTTGCGCAGCGACATCTGGTCGACGTACTGCGCGGCGCGGCGCAGCTTCGCCGGCATCACCTCGTCGACGTAGGCGCGCTCCGGGTCGGCGGCGCGTGCGAGCAGCGCGCTCTCGTCGCGGTACTCGAGCGACGCCGGGTCGGTGATGCCGGGCCGCACGCTCAGCACCTTGTCGCGCAGCGCCGCCGGGTACATCGCCACGTAGCGCGGCAGCTCGGGCCGCGGGCCGACCAGGCTCATGCTGCCGGCCAGCACGTCGATGAGCTGCGGCAGCTCGTCGAGCTTGCTGCGCCGCAGCGCGCGGCCGGCGCGCGTGATGCGCGGATCGGCGCCGACCGTGATCGGCGCGCCGAGCGCCGGCGCGTCTGCCACCATCGTGCGGAACTTGTGGATGCGGAACGGCACGCCGCGCCGGCCGACGCGCTGCTGGCGAAAGAACACCGGCCCGCGCGAATCGAGCTTGATCCACAGCGCGATGCCCAGCAGCAGCGGCGCGAGCAGCAGCAGCCCGAGCGCGGCGCAGACAAGGTCGAACGCGCGCTTGGCCATGGCCGGCATCAGGCGAGCGCGGCTGCGACGGCGACCACGACGCGCTGCACATCGGCGTCGGTCATGCGCGTGTAGATCGGCAGGCTGAGCATGCGCTCGTAGGCGTGCTGGCTGTGCGGGAATTGTTCCGGGCGCAGCGCGTAGCGGTCGCGCCAGTACGGCTGCAGGTGCAGCGGGATGTAATGCACGCTGCAGCCGATGCCGGCCGCGAACAGCCGCTCGATCAACGCGTCGCGGTCGATCGCCGCGGCGTCCGACAGGCGCAGCGGGTAGAGGTGCCAGGCGTGCAGGTCGCCGGCCGCCGGCCCGGGCGGCGTCAGCAGCGGCAGGCCGGCGAACGCCGCGTCGTAGGCCTGCGCGATCTGCGTGCGCCGCGCGTGGAACGCGGGCGCGCGACGCAGTTGGTGGATGCCCATCGCCGCCGCGATGTCGGTCAGGTTGTACTTGAAGCCGGGCGCGACGATCTCGTAGTACCAGCTCGGCACCTTCGCGGTGAAGCGGTCGAACGCGTCGCGGCTCATGCCGTGCAGGCGCATCGTCCTGATGCGCTTGGCGAGCGCCGCCTCGCGCGTCACGACCATGCCGCCCTCGCCGGTCGTGATGGTCTTGTTGGCGTAGAAGCTGAACACGCAGGCGTCGGAGCCGAGCGTGCCGACGAGCGCGCCGCCGCTCGTCGTCGGCAACGCGTGCGCCGCGTCCTCGACAAGCTTCAGCCCGTGGCGCCGCGCGATCGCCAGCAGCGCCGGCATGTCGGCGGCGCGACCGCCGTAGTGCACCGGCAGGATCGCCTTCGTCCGCGGCGTGATCGCCGCCTCGACCCGCGCCGGATCGATGCACAGCGTGGCCGGGTCGATGTCGACCAGCACCACGTCGGCGCCGAGGTAGCGCACGACCTCGGCGGTCGCGGTGAAGGTGTGCGTGGTCGTGATCACCTCGTCGCCCGGGCCGATGCCCAGCGCTTCGAGCGCGAGGTGCAGCCCGGCCGTCGCCGAGTTCACGGCCATCGAGTGCAGCGACGGGTCGCCGAGGAACGCCGTGAAATCGTCCTCGAAGCGCTTCGCCTTGGGCCCGGTCGTGACCCAGCCCGACCGCAGCGTGTCGACGACCTCGGCGATCTCGTCGTCGCCGATCTCGGGCAGTGCGAAGGGCAGGAAGGGGAGCTTGTCGGGCATAGTCGATCAGGGTTTGGCGATCCAGGCGAGCAGGTGCGTGCGCAGCGCCGCCAACGCGTTGAACGCAGTGTAGAGGGCCGGGTGGACACGGGTCACGGCGCGCGCGATCGGCGGCGCCAGCGTGACGCGCCGCGCCTGCACGCGGCCCTCGGGGAACAGCGCGCGCAGGCGCGCGAGCGGCACGCCGCGCACGTCGGCGTTGCGCGGGTTGTCGACAGTGAAGTCGTACCAGAGCACGCCGCCGCCGGGCCGGACCCAGCGCCACATCGCGTCGGCCAGGCGCTGCTGGAAGGCGTCGTCGAGCAGCGACGAGAACAGCGTCGATGCGAACACGGCGTCCTGCGAGGCCGCGGGCAGGTCGAGCTGCAGCGCATCGCCGGCATGCAGCGCGAGCGCGGCGGGCAGCACGCCACGGGCCTGCTCGAAGCGCTCGGGCAGCAGTTCGACACCGCCCAGATGCTGCGGCGCGAAGCCGAGCCGCAG
>JAYSLR010000666.1:0-2045 GCA_043725365.1 Rhizobacter sp.
GTCGAGGGCCAGTCGGGCGCCGGCCTCGTGAAGGTCACGATGACCTGCAAGCACGACGTCAAGCGCATCACGATCGATCCGAGCCTGCTCGCCGACGACAAGGACATGCTCGAGGACCTGGTCGCCGCCGCGTTCAACGACGGCGTGCGTCGTGCCGAGGAAGTGAGCCAGGAGAAGATGGGCAAGCTGACGGCCGGCATGCCGATGCCTCCGGGGATGAAGTTCCCGTTCTAGGGTCTGTTGACGCTATGGGAGGGCTCGCGTGACTCAGCAAACAGCCGCCGGCAAGGCGCACGGCGCAGCCCGGGCTGCCCGCCCGGGCAAGCCGTGCAACGCCGCTGGCGGCTGTTTGCTGAGATCACCCGCAGGGCCGGGCCCTCCCATAGCGTCAACAGGCCCTAGATGGCCGAACCGTCGCTCGAGGCGCTGGTCGAGGCGCTGCGGCGCCTGCCCGGCGTCGGCGTCAAGTCGGCGCAGCGCATGGCCTTCCACCTGCTCCAGCACGACCGCGAGGGCGCGCAGCGGATCGCGTTCGCGCTGCAATCGGCGGTCGCGAACGTGCGCCACTGCGAGCGCTGCCACACCTTCACCGAGGCGCCGGTCTGCAGCGTCTGCCTCGACGGCAGCCGCGACGTGCGCCAGCTTTGCGTGGTCGAGACGCCGGCCGATCAGGCGGCGCTCGAGCGCACCGGCAGCTACCGCGGCCTGTACTTCGTGCTGATGGGGCGCCTGAGCCCGCTCGACGGCGTGGGCACCGGCGATATCGGCGCGCACGAGCTGCTGGCGCGCGCGAGCGACGGCCACACCGAGGAGGTGATCATCGCGACCAACTTCAACGCCGAGGGCGAGGCCACCGCGCACGTGCTTTCGGAGGCGTTGAAGGCACGCGGCCTGCGCGTGACACGGCTGGCGCGCGGCGTGCCGATCGGCAGCGAGCTCGAGTATGTGGACCTCGGCACGATCGCGCATGCCCTGATCGACCGGCGCTGACGCGGCGCTCGCGCGGCGCCGTCTTGCGGCGTCAGTCGCGCGCGACGCGCTCGTGGATCCTGCGCCTGGCCACGACCTGGCGCGTGGCCGGGTGCCCCGAGGGCTTGGCGGTCGCGGTGCGCGTCGCCTTCGGTCCGGCCTTGCCGACTTTCGCGGCGATGTAGACGACGATGGTCTGGCCCGCCTTGAAGCTCGCCCCGGCGCCGACCCCGTTCCACTGCGCCACCTGCTTCGCGCTGACCCGGTAGCGGTGCGCGACGCTGGCCACGCTGTCCTTGCGACCCGCTCTGAGCGACACCTTGCGCAGCGGCGGCGCGTCGGGCGCGAGCACCATCGTCGCGTTGTCGGCGATCTCGCTCGAGACATCGGCCTGGCGGCGCCCGCTGCGCGGCACCAGCAGCGTCGAACCGACCTTGACCAGCATGCGCGGCGGAATCCGGTTGACCTCGCGCAGCTGCGACTCGCTCATGCCGAACTGCTTCGCCGCGTCGGCCGGGCGCAGCGTGCGCGGCGCCACCCAGGCGGTCCAGGTCGCCAGCGGGCCGCGATGCAGCGGCAGTTCGCGCACGAACTGGTTCGCATTGTCGTAGGGCAGCAGCACCTGCGGCGTGCCGGCGGCCAGGATCACCGGCTTGTTCATCTGCGGGTTCAGGGTCTGGAACTCCTCCAGCGGCATGCCGGCGATCTCGGCGGCGACCGCGACGTCCATGTCGCGGTCGATCGGCACGCTCAGGAAGTACGGGTGGTTCTTCAGCGGCGGCAGCGTCAGGCCGAAGTCGGCCGGCCGGGCGATGATGTTCTTCACCGCCTGCAGCTTGGGCACGTAGTACTGCGTCTCGCTGGGCATCTTCAGCGACGCGTAGTCGGTTGGCAGGCCGAGCTTCTGGTTGCGCGCGATCGCACGCTGCACGCTGCCCTCGCCCCAGTTGTAGGCCGCCAGCGCGAGATGCCAGTCGCCGAATTTCGCGTACAGGCGCTGCAGGTAGTCGAGCGCGGCCCGGGTCGAGGCGAGCACGTCGCGGCGATCGTCGCGGAACACGTTCTGCTTCAGGTCG
>JAYSLR010000667.1:0-2636 GCA_043725365.1 Rhizobacter sp.
CTGCCGCGGCGTTCACGTCTGTCCCCCGGTGGGGGTGGCGTGACCGCGCGATTGGGCGCTTCCGCCCACGATCATCAGGAACCGCGTGCATGGCCAGCGTCACGATCCAGGCAGTCAAGAAGAACTTCGGTGACGTTCCCATCCTGCACGGCGTGGACATCGACATCCGCGACGGCTCGTTCACGGTGCTGGTCGGCCCCTCGGGCTGCGGCAAGTCGACGCTGCTGCGCATGATCGCCGGGCTGGAAGAGATCAACTCGGGCGAGATCCGCATCGGCGACAAGCGCGTCAACGACCTGCCGCCGAAGGAACGCGACATCGCGATGGTGTTCCAGAACTACGCGCTGTACCCCCACATGACGGTGCGCGAGAACATGGCGTTCTCGCTCGCGCTCGCCAAGCAGGACAAGGCCACGATCGACGCCAAGGTCGCGCGCGCCGCCGAGATCCTGGCGCTCGGCGCGCTGCTCGACCGCTACCCGCGCCAGCTCTCCGGCGGCCAGCGCCAGCGCGTCGCGATGGGGCGCGCGATCGTGCGCGATCCGCAGGTGTTCCTATTCGACGAGCCGCTGTCCAACCTCGACGCCAAGCTGCGGGTGGCGATGCGCAGCGAGATCAAGGAGCTGCACCAGCGGCTGAAGACGACCTCGATCTACGTCACGCACGACCAGATCGAGGCGATGACGATGGGCGACAAGATCGTCGTGATGCGCGACGGCCGGATCGAGCAGACCGGCAGCCCGCTCGAGCTGTACGACAACCCGGCGAACCAGTTCGTCGCCGGCTTCATCGGCTCGCCGGCGATGAACTTCCTGCCCGGCACGCTGCGCCGCACCGCGAACACCGCGCACGTCGAGCTGGGCGACGGCACGCAGCTCGACGCGCCGGCACAGTGCGGCGGCGTCGACGGCCAGGCCATCGTCTTCGGCACCCGCCCCGAGCACCTGACGCTGGCCGACGCCGGTGGCATTCCCGCGAAGGTGGTCGTGATGGAGCCCACCGGCATGGACACCTTCGTCGCCTGCCGGCACGACGGCATCGAGCTGTCGGCGGTGTTCCGCGAGCGCCACGATTTCGCGCCCGGCAGCACGATCCGCCTCGTGCCCGATCTGCAGCGTGCGCACCTGTTCGATGCCGGCAGCGGCAAGCGCCTGGCCGCTTGAGCATCGCCGTTCCTTGCTTCCCGTTGACTGCGCCAGTTCCTCTCACCGCTTGATCACAGAAGGAGACAAACCATGACCGAATTCAATCGCCGCAAGTTCCTCGAGGGCTCCGCCGGCGTCGCCGCGGCGGCCACGATCGGCACCGGTGCCGCGGTGTTCGCGCCTGCCGTGCACGCGCAGACGCTGAACCTGAAGCCCGAGAAGGGCGCGAAGCTGCGCGTGTTGCGCTGGAGCCGCTTCGTGCAGGGGGACATCGACGCCTACATGGTCAACGTCAAGAAGTTCACCGAGAAGACCGGCATCGAGGTCCGCGTCGACAACGAGGGCTGGGAGGACGTGCGGCCGAAGGCCGCGGTCGCGGCCAACACCGGCGCCGGGCCGGACATCATCCTGTCGACCAACGACGATGCGAACCTGTACCCCGACAAGCTGCTCGACGTGACCGACCTGGCCGAGTACATCGGCAAGAAGTACGGCCCCTGGTACCCGGCCGGCCAGGCCTTCCTGAAGCCCGACGGCAAGCACTGGATCGGCCTGCCGCTCGGCGCAGCCGGCTCGATGATGGTCTACCGCGAAAGCCAGGTCAAAGCCGCCGGCTTCGACAGCTTCCCGAAGGACACCGACGGCTTCCTGAAGATGATGAAGGCGCTGCACGCCAAGGGTACGCCGGGCGGCATGGCGCTCGGCAACGCGACCGGCGACGGCCTGTGGTGCAACTGGCTGATGTGGGCGTTCGGCGGCAAGCTCGTCGACGCGAACAACAAGGTCGTGATCGACAGCCCCGAGACGCTGAAGGCGCTCGAGTACGGCAAGGAGCTCTACGCGACCTTCATCCCGGGCACGCTCTCCTGGCTCGACCCGAACAACAACAAGGCCTTCCTGGACGGCCAGATCTCGGTCACCAACAACGGCATCTCGATCTACGTCGCGGCGAAGAACTCGACCGATCCGAAGGTCAAGGAGATGGCCGCCGACATCCAGCACGCCGTCTTCCCGATCGGGCCGGTCGGCGTGCCGACCGAGTCGACGATCTTCTTCAACCAGATGATCATGAAGTACACCAAGTACCCGCAGGCCGCGAAGGCGTTCCTGCAGTTCATGATGGAGCAAGAGCAGTTCGGGCCCTGGCTGACCGGGGCGCAGGCCTACGTCGCGACGCCGCTGGACGGGTACGCGAAGCTTCCGATCTGGACCGTCGACCCCAAGAACACCCCGTACCGCGACGCGGTGAAGAACATGCGCCCCGCAGGGTATGCCGGCAAGCTCGGCTACGCGTCGGCCGGCGCCGCAGCGGACTTCATCGTCATCAACATGGTGGCCGAGGGGATCAGCGGTTCGAAGACGCCGAAGGAGGCGATGGAGCGCGCGCAGAAGCGCGCCGAGAGGTATTACAAAGTCTAGGAGCGACGCTTACCGGAGTCACGGGGGCTCGCACGCGGGCCCCTTTCTTTCTCGCCTGCGATGACCTTTCTC
>JAYSLR010000668.1:0-10248 GCA_043725365.1 Rhizobacter sp.
GCCGCTTGCCCAGGCATGAGCCTGGGCTGCGCGACGCGCCTACCCCAGCGCCCTTGGGCACCCCGGCGCGGGTGCATCCGATGGCCTCTCAGCCTCTCAGGCGCCGAGCTTCAGGAACAGCTCGCGGTCGGGGGCGAAGTTGGCGTACAGCGGCAGCAGCGCGCCGCCCATCGCGCGCGCGTCGGAGCCGATCGTGCCCTCGAGGACCACCGGCCGCGCCACGCCCTCCCAGCTGTACTGGTCGAGCGCATGGTTCACCGCGGTCAGCGTGGCTTGCAGCAGTTCGCGGCTGACCGAGCCGTCGATGACGACGCCGTCGAGGTCGAGCAGGCAGGCCGCGCTGTTGGCCGCGAACGCGACGGCCGGTGCGGCGTCGCGCAGCCAGCGCTCGGTGTGCGGCCACCAGGGCTTTTGCAGCGCGCGCACGTCGCCGACCGCGCTCGCGTCGAGATCGGCGGCGGCAAAGCGCGCCTCGAGGTTGACCAGCGACGCATGGCTCAGCAACTGGTCCGGTGCCGCGGCCCGGCCGGCGCGCGCCAGCCCGAGCGGCAGCGAGCCGATCGCACCGGCATTGCCGTTCGCGCCGGCACGCAACTGGCTGTCGATCACGAGGCCGCCGCCGATGAAGGTGTCGAAGAACACGTACAGGAAACTGCCGATGTTGCGACCGCGCCCGGCCACCAGTTCGGCGACGCAGGCCGCCGCGGTGTCCTTGACGAACTCGACCGGCAGCTCGGTCATCGCGACGATGCGCTCGCGGATGTCGATGCCGGCCCATTTCGCGGCCTGCGCCCGGCCGATGCCGAGCACCGCGTGCCAGCCCTCGAGCGACAGCGGTGCCGCGACGCCCACGCCGTGCAGCCGCGCGCGCAGCTTGGGAGGCAGGGTCTGCGTCAGCCGTGCCAGCCGCGCCTCGATCTCGGGGAACAGCGTGTCGGGGTCGGGGAACTCGTAGTCCAGTGCGAGCCGCTCGCGCACCGCACCGGTGAAGTCGAGCAGCAGCATGTCCGTGCTGCGCCGCCCGATCTTGATGCCGATCGAGAACGCACCGTCGGGGTTCAGCGCCATCGGCACCGAGGGCTGGCCGACCTTGCCGCGCACCGGCTCGCGCTTGGTCACCAGCGCGTCGGCCTCGAGCCGCGCGATGATGACCTGCACGGTCTGCGCCGTCAGCCGCGTCAACCGTGCAATGTCCGCCTTCGGCAGGCTGCCGTGCAGGCGGATCGCCTGCAGCACGACGCGCTCGTTGAACTGGCGCATGCCGACATGGTTCGATCCCCTGGGCCTCAATGGTGCCCCTCGCCCGACGGGTACGTCGGTCGATCCCCCGGGGCCACGAGGGGCCCCTGCGTGGCCCTCGCCCGGCGCTCGGCCCGCGTCCGCCTCGCCGCTCACGGGTGCATCGCTCATCAAGCGAGACAGTCCGCCGGCAGCTCGTCCGGGCGCTTCGCGCCTGTCATCACCGCCACCGTGTCGCTCATGCTGATCGTTTTCGGGTTGACGATGCAGGCGCGTTTGCCGAGGCGGGCGATGTGGATGCGGTCGGCGATCTCGAACACGTGCGGCATGTTGTGGCTGATCAGGATCACCGGGAGGCCCTTGTCGCGCACGCGCCGGATCAGCTCGAGCACCATGTTGCCCTCCTTGACGCCGAGCGCCGCGGTCGGCTCGTCGAGGATCACGACGTGCTGCGCGAACGCGGCGGCGCGCGAGACCGCCACGCACTGCCGCTGCCCGCCCGACAGCGTCTCGACCGCCTGCGTCATCGAGCGGATGCCGACCTTCAGGTCGTTCATGCGCGCGACGCTCTGCTCCAGCATCTGCTTCTTGTCGATGATGCGCAGCAGCCTCGACACGAAGCCGCTCTTGATGATCTCGCGGCCGAGGAACAGGTTCTCGGAGATCGACATCGCCGGGGCGACCGCGAGGTCCTGGTAGACCGTCTCGATGCCTTCGCGGCGTGCGTCGGCGGGGCTCCTGAAATGGATCACCTTGCCGTCGAGCCGGATCTCGCCTTCGTCGGGGATCGTCGCACCCGACAACGCCTTGATCAGCGAGGACTTGCCGGCGCCGTTGTCGCCGATCACCGCGAGGATCTCGCCGGCGCGCAACTCGAAGTCGACGCCGTCGAGCGCCGTCACCTGGCCGTAGCGCTTCACGAGGCCACGGGCTTCCATCACCAGAGGTCGGGTGTTCATCAGCGTGCTCCCTTGCGCGAAAGTTGATCGGTCGCGACCGCCAGGATGACGAGCACGCCGGTGATCAGCACCTGGTACACCGAGGGCACGCCCATCAGCGTCAGGCCGTTGCGGAACACGCCGACGATGACCGCGCCGAGCAGCGAACCGAGGATGATGCCGCGGCCGCCGAACAGGCTGGTGCCGCCGAGCACGACCGCGGTGATCGCGTCGAGGTTCTCGGTCTGGCCGGCGTTCGGGTCGCCGACGCCGGTGCGCGCCACCGACAGCAGCGCCGCCAGCCCATAGAACGCGCCGGCCAGCACGTAGACGCCGAGCAGCACCCGGTCGGTGGCGATGCCGGTGAGGCGCGTGGCTTCCGGGTTGTTGCCGACCGCGTAGACGTGGCGGCCGGGCTGCGTGTCGCGCAGCGCCCACCACATGAACAGGTACATCGCGATCATGAAGACCGTGCCGTAGTTGACCGAAGCGCTGCCGATCGAGGCGGTGTTGCCGAAGAAGGTCATCGCCGGCGGCAGGTCGGTGATGGTCTGCGCACCCGAGTAGAGCTGCGTGATCGCGAACGCGATGTTCATCGTACCCAGCGTGACAATGAACGGCGGCAGCTTGATGCGGGTGACGAGCAGGCCGTTGAGCAGCCCGAACGCCATGCACGCGAGCAGCCCGCAGACGATGGCGAGGTAGGCGTTCATGCCGCTGCCGACCGCGAGCTTGGTCATCACGATGCCGCCCAGTGCCATCACCATGCCGCAACTCAGGTCGATGCCGGCGGTCAGGATGATCAGCGTCTGGCCAATCGCGATCGTACCGACGACCATCACCTGCTGCAGGATCAGCGAGAAGTTCTGCACCGACAGGAATCGGTCGCTCTGGGTGGCGAAGAAGACCACCGCGAGCAGCAGCGCGATCAGCGGGCCGAGCGTGGCGACGGGTGGCAGCTTCGACAGCGTGGTTGAACTCATGAAGGCTCCTCGATCGATGGAAGGCCTGACGGCGCCCTACTTGTTGCCCCAGCACAGGTCCATGCCGACCTGGGTGTCCTTGCTGGCCACACCGGCCATCGGCTTGTCGGTGATCAGCGTGACGCCGGTGTCGGTGTAGCCCTTGACCTTCTTGCCGCCCTTGGCGTACTCGATGCCGGCCTCGACACCCATCGCCGCCATCTTCAGCGGGTACTGCTGCGAGGTCGCGGCGATCACGCCGGCCTTGACGTTCTTGACGCCGGCGCAGCCACCGTCGACCGAGACGATCAGCACGCCCTTGTCCTTGCCCGCCGCCTTCAGCGCCTGGTGCGCGCCGGCCGCGGCCGGCTCGTTGATCGTGTAGACGACGTTGATGTCGGGGTTCTTCTGCAGGCAGTTCTCCATCGCGGTCTGGCCCTTGGCCTGGTCGCCGAAGCTGTCGGCCATGCAGACGATCTCGGCGCTCTTGCCGAGCTCGTTGCTCTTCGCGTCGGGCGCCTTTAGGCCGAAGCCCGCCATGAAGCCGTTGTGGCGCTGCGCACCGACCGGGTGGCCGGGGAACAGGTCGAGTGTCGCGATCTTCGCGGGCTTGCCGGCGAAGTTGGCAGCAACGGCCGCCTTGGCGTACTGGCCGATCAGGACGCCCGCCTTGTAGTTGTCGGTCGCGAACAGCGCGTCGGTCGCCTCGATCGGGTCGGTCGGGCTGTCCAGCGCGATGAACATCACGCCCTGCGCCTGCGCCTTCTTGATCGCCGGGACGATCGCCTTCGAGTCGTTTGGCGTGATCAGGATGGTCTTCGCGCCGCCGGCGATCATGTTCTCGATCGCCGTCACCTGGCCGGCGTTGTCGCCGTCGGCCTTGCCGGCGGCGCTCAACAGCTTCGCGCCCTTGGCGGTGGCGGCGGCCTGCGCACCCTCCTTCATCTTCACGAAGAAGGGGTTGGTGTCGGTCTTCGTGATCAGGCCGATCACCGGCTGATCGGCCGCGACCGCCGTGGCGGTCAGGGCGGCGAGCGTCAACGCGGACAGGGCAAGGCGCGGGATGGAAGGCATGGGGCGTCTCCGGCAGTCGTTGGTGGGGTGCTCGAATTATCGGTACGGGTGTTTAATAAATCAACTTGATTTATTAATGGAAAACCCGGATATTCGCCGCCGCACGATGGCGCGAAGCTGGCGTCATCATTCACGCACGAGCGGCACGCGCCGCGCGTGCAGAAGACTGTGGAGACCGGCGATGCTGATGATCTGTGGAGAGGCCCTGCTCGACGTGTTCCAGGGCGGCGAGACGCGCACCGGCATGGCGCTGGACGCGAACGTCGGCGGCTCGCCGTTCAACCTCGCGGTCGGGCTGGCACGGCTCGGCCAGCCGGCCGCGTTCTTCAGCGCGATCTCGACCGGCTTCGCCGGCGAGCGGCTGATGCGCGCGCTCGTGGCCGAGGGCGTCGACACGCGCGCGGTCGCACGCACGCAGGCGCCGACCACGCTGAGCCTGATCGGGCTCGACGCGCAGGGCGTGCCGTCGTACGCGTTCTACGGCGAGGGCTGCGCCGACCGGCTCGTGCAGGCCGCCGACCTGCTGCGCGTGCCGGCCGGGCTGACGCTGGTGAACATCGGCTCCTACGCGAGCGTGGTCGAGCCGGTCGCGTCGACCCAGCGCGCGCTGGTCGAGCGCGAACGCGCGCGCGGCGCCGCCGGCGCGCTGATCGCCTACGACCCGAACATCCGCCTGAACGTCGAGCCCGACCTCGTGCGCTGGCGCGACCAGCTCGAGTGGATGCTCCCGCGCACCGATCTGCTGAAGGTCAGCGACGAAGACCTGGGGCTGCTGCTGCCCGGCACCGCGATCGACGCCTTCGCGGCCCGCGCGCTCGGCCGCGGCGTGCGCCTCGTCGTCGTGACGCGCGGCGCGCAGGGCGCGACGGGCTGGAACACGCTGGGCCGGGTCGCGATCGACCCGGTGCCGGTCCAGGTGGTCGACACGGTCGGTGCCGGCGACACCTTCCAGGCGGCGCTGATCTGCTGGCTCGCCGAGCACGGCGCCCTCACGCGCGACACGCTCGGCGCGCTGACGCTCGAGCCGCTGGGCGCGGCGCTGGCGTTCGCCGCGCGCGCCGCCGCGATCACCTGTTCGCGCCGCGGCGCCGACATGCCGCGCCGCGCCGAGCTCGGTTGAGCGCGCAGCCTACCGGCCCCTGAACCACAGGTCGGCCACCACCGGCCGGTGGTCCGACGCCGCGCCGTCGCCGACCTCGCACGCGGCCACGCCGATCTCGTCGCTGACGAGGATGTGGTCGATGCGCAGGAACGACCGGCCCAGGCGCAGCGCCTGGCCGTAGCTGTAGCCGTAGCCGCGCCCGGCGCTCGCGAACGCGTCGCGCAGGCCGGTCGCGAGCAGCGTGCGCACCACCGGCGACGCCTGCGGCGCGTTCAGGTCGCCGGCGATCACCAGCGGACGCGGGCCGCCGGCGAAGGTGCGCGCGAGCACGCGCGCCTGCTCGAGCCGGTCTTCGTAGTTGCGGCGCCATTCGCCGATGCCGTCGACGCCTTCGCGGCGCGCCGCATTCAGCCCGCTGCGCGGCGATTCGAAGTGCACCGTGACGAGCGTCAGGTCGACGCCGTGCAGCGTGACGACGCAGCGCAGGTAGCCGACATCGTCGCCGCGCACCGGCAGCCGGCCCGACGCACAGTCGCGCAGCGGCACGCGGCTCGCGATCACGTACTGGCCGACGCGATGCCGCTCGAGCCCGCCGAACACCGCCGCCTCGGCCTGCCGGGCAACGGGCGCGCCGCCCGACATGCCCTGCGCATCCTGGACCAGCACGATGTCGGGGTCGTGGCGCGCGATCTCCTGCCCGAGCGCCGCCAGACCGCCGGCGCGCTGCGCCGCCTTGGCGCCCTTGATGTTGTAGGTCATCACGCGGAACGGGTTCGCGCCGGTCTCGGCCCGGTTCCACACCAGGCCCATCGTGAAGCTCGCGACCAGCGCCAGCGTCGCCAGGCTCGCCAGCACCCAGCGCCGGCCGAGCGCCCACGACGCGCCGAGCGCGGCCAGCGCGGGCGCGAGCCAGATCGGGTACGGCAGGTAGCGCGTGAGCTCCAGCCACCAGGGGCTGACCGGGATGGCCCGCTGCGCCAGCGTCAGCAGCAGCAGCGCGGCCAGCACGACGGCGACGCCCAGTCGCAGCACCGTGCGCAGCCGGCTGGAGAGGTTTCGGGTCAAGACAGGAGAGCGCGATGCGGATGTTGAAAGGCCGGCGCAGCTTACCCGAGCGCGTCGCCGGGGACGCTTCGCCGATACTCGCGGCCATGTCGTCGCTGGTGTTCTTCAAGCTGCTCGCGATCTTCGTCGTCGTCGCGATCGGCTGGATCGTCGGCAGGCTGCGCTGGCTCGGCGCCGCCGACAGCGACGTCGATCCGGCACGCATCCTCGCCAACGCGGCCTACTACATCTTC
The DNA here is from genome assembly GCA_043725365.1 of Rhizobacter sp. Classification (GTDB taxonomy): domain Bacteria; phylum Pseudomonadota; class Gammaproteobacteria; order Burkholderiales; family Burkholderiaceae_C; genus LMDS01. Next base: position 6,614 of record JAYSLR010000668.1, read on the forward strand.
GTGCCGGCGCTGCTGTTCCGCACCACCGCGCGGATCGACTTCCACGCCATGCCCTGGGGCACGCTGGTCGCGGTGTTCGTGCCGCTGGTGCTGATGCTGCTGGCGGTGTACGCGGTGCAGAAGCGCGCCGGCCGCGACGGCCGGCGGCCGGTGGCGGCGCCGAGCGTGCGCGCGATCAGCGCGGTGTTCGGCAACACGGTACAGGTCGGCATCCCGATGGCGGCGGCCTTGTTCGGCGAGGCGGGTCTGGCGATCCACCTCGCCATCGTCAGCCTGCACGCGCTCGTGCTGCTGACGCTGACGACCGCGCTGGTCGAGCTCGACATCGCGCGCGCGCAGCAGCGCAGCGGCGCGGCCGAGGCGCACCTCGCCGCGACCTTGATCACCACCGCGCGCAACACCGTCATCCACCCGGTCGTGCTGCCGGTGCTGATCGGCCTGGCCTGGAACGCACTCGGGCTGCCGCTGCCGACCGTGGCCGACGAGATCCTGCAGACGCTGGGCCAGGCGGTCGTGCCGCTGTGCCTGGTGCTGATCGGCATGTCGCTCGCGTACTACGGCGTGCGCGGCGCGGCGCGCGCCGCGGTGTGGCTGTCGGTGTGCAAGCTGGTGGTGCTGCCGGCGCTGGTGCTGGCCATCGCCCACTGGGGCTTTCACCTGACCGGGCTGCCGCTCGCGGTCGTCGTGATGATGGCGGCGCTGCCGATCGGCAGCAACGCGCTGATCTTCGCGCAGCGCTACCGCACGCTCGAGGCCGAGACGACCACGGCGACGGTGTTCTCGACGCTGGCGTTCATCGTCGTCGCGCCCGCCTGGCTGGTGGTGCTGGGCTGGCTGCACTGATCGCCGCCGCCCCTATCATTCGCTGCGCTCCCACCAGGAGCCCCGATCCACTTTCTGGAACCACCATGAATCTGCGCGCCTTCACCCTCCCCACCCTGGCGGCCGCGGCGCTGCTCGCCGGCAGCGGCGCCGCCCTGGCCGCGAAGACCCTGGTGTACTGCTCCGAAGGCAGCCCGGAAGGCTTCAACCCGCAGTACTACACGACCGGCACGACCTTCGACGCGGTCTCGGTGCCGATCTTCAACCGCCTGGTCGAGTTCGAGACCGGCACCACCCACATCGTCCCCGGCCTGGCCGAAAGCTGGAGCGCCGCGCCCGACGGCCTGAGCTACACCTTCAGGCTGCGCAAGGGCGTGAAGTTCCACAGTTCCGCGAAGTTCACGCCGACGCGCGACTTCAACGCCGACGACGTGCTGTTCTCGTACAACCGCATGGCCGACCCGTCGATCCTGAAGACCACGCCGGGCACGACCTACGCGTACTTCGACGACATGGGCATGAAGGACATCGTCGCGCGCGTCGAGAAGCTCGACGCGATGACGGTGAAGTTCGTGCTGAAGAAGCCCGAGGCGCCGTTCATCGCCGACATGGCGATGGACTTCGCGTCGATCCTGTCGGCCGAGTACGCCGAGAAGATGAAGGCCGCCGGCACGCCCGACGTGATCGACCGCGAGCCGATCGGCACCGGCCCGTTCAGCTTCGTCTCGTACCAGAAGGACGCGGTCATCCGCTACAAGGCCTTCGACGCCTACTGGGGCGGCCGCCCGAAGATCGACAACCTGGTGTTCGCGATCACCACCGACGCCTCGGTGCGCTACGCGAAGCTGAAGACCGGCGAATGCCACGTGATGGCGTTCCCGAAGCCGGCCGACGTGGCGCTGATGAAGAACGACCCCCACATCAGGCTGGTCTCGCAGCAGGGCCTGAACGTCGGCTACATCGCATTCAACGTGGAGAAGAAGCCGTTCGACAGCAAGCTGGTGCGCCAGGCCCTGAACCTGGCCGTGAACAAGAAGGCGATCCTCGACACCGTGTTCCAGGGCGCCGGCCAGGTCGCCAAGAACCCGATCCCGCCGACGCTGTGGAGCTACAACGACAAGGTCGTCGACTACGCCTACGACCCGGCCAAGGCCAAGGCGCTGCTGGCGCAGGCCGGCTACGCAGGAGGCACCCCGGTCGAGCTCTGGTACCTGCCGGTCACGCGCCCGTACAACCCGGACGGCAAGCGCATGGCCGAGCTGATCCAGTCGGACTGGGAGAAGGTCGGCGTCAAGACCAAGCTGGTCACCTTCGAGTGGGGCGAGTACCGCAAGCGCAGCAAGGTCGGCGAGCAGCAGGCGATGATGTTCGGCTGGTCCGGCGACAACGGCGACCCGGACAACTTCTTCGTGCCGCTGCTCGGCTGCTCGGCCGTGAAGGGCGGCGGCAACGTCTCGCGCTGGTGCGACAAGGACTTCGAGGACCTGATCCAGAAGGCCAAGGGCCTGACCCGACAGAGCGAGCGCGCCGCGCTGTACGAGAAGGCGCAGCTGATCGCGCACGAGGAAGCGCCCTGGGTCACGATCGCGCACTCGGTGCGCTTCGATCCGGTGCGCAAGGAAGTGATCGGCTACAAGATGGACGCGACCGCGCACCACTACTTCGACAAGGTCGATCTGGCCGACAAGTAGCCCCGTTGTCCGGCTGAGAGCCTTTCCCTTGTTCGGTTTCGTCCTCAAGCGCCTCGCGCTGGTGCTGCCGACCTTCATCGGCATCACGCTGCTGGTGTTCGCGCTGATCCGGCTGCTGCCCGGCGACCCGGTCGAGGCGCTGTCGGGCGAGCGCGGCATGGACCCGGCCCGCTACACGCGATTGCTGCACGAGTTCGGCCTGGACCGGCCGCTGCCGGTGCAGTACGGCGAATACGTCTGGAAGGCGCTGCACGGCGACCTCGGGCTGTCGACGGTCACGCACGAGTCGGTGTTCCACGAGTTCGTCGCGCGCTTTCCGGCGACGATCGAGCTGTCACTGTGCGCGATGCTGCTCGCGCTCGCGATCGGCCTGCCGGCCGGCATCGTCGCCGCGGTCAAGCGCAACACCGTGTGGGACTACTCGGTGATGGGCGCGTCGCTGACCGGCTTCTCGATGCCGATCTTCTGGTGGGGCCTGCTGCTGATCCTTACCTTCTCGGTGGGGCTGGGCTGGACGCCGGTGTCGGGCCGCATCGCGATCCAGTTCGACATCCCGCCAGTGACCGGCTTCATGCTGATCGACTCGCTGCTCAGCGGCGACACGGGCGCGTTCAGGAGCGCATGCTCGCACCTGATCCTGCCGTCGATCGCGCTCGGCACGATCCCGCTCGCGGTGATCGCACGCATGACGCGCTCGAGCATGCTCGAGGTGCTGCGCGAGGACTATGTTCGCACCGCACGCGCGAAGGGCGCATCGACGTTTCGCGTCGTCGCCGTGCACGCGCTGCGCAACGCGCTGATCCCGGTCGTCACGACGGTGGGCCTGCAGGTCGGCACGCTGCTGGCCGGCGCGATCCTGACCGAGACGATCTTCTCGTGGCCCGGCATCGGCAAGTGGATCGTCGAGGCGATCGGGCGGCGCGACTACCCGGCCGTGCAGGGCGGCCTCTTGATGAGCGCGAGCGTGATCATCGGCGTGAACCTGATCGTCGACCTGCTGTACGGCGTCATCAACCCGCGGATCCGGCATCACTAGGATGAAACGCACGAGAACCGATGGGTTGGGGCGCGGAGTGTCGGCTTGCGGCCCGGTGCGGTCGTTCGCAAGCGAGCGTGCGCGCT
>JAYSLR010000669.1:0-1926 GCA_043725365.1 Rhizobacter sp.
GCGGTCGTAGGCCATGCGGGTCGGGCCGATGACGCCCAGCGTGCCGACCACCTGGCCGTTCACTTCGTACGGGGCCGACACGACCGACAGCTCCTCGAACGGCACGACCATGCTCTCGCCGCCGATGTAGATGCGCACGCCCGCGGCGCGGCTGCTCACGTCCAAGAGACGCATCAACTCGGTCTTCTGCTCGAACATCTCGAACAGCTTGCGCAGCGAGCCCATGTCGCTGGAAAAATCCTGCACGGTGAGCAGGTTGCGCTCGCCGGAGATCACGACCTGGTCGCCTTCTTCGGCGCCGGCGGCCGTGCCGAGTTGCACCGCGGCCTGCATCAGCGTGGCGATCTCGCCGCGCAGGGCGTCGATCTCGGTCTTGAGCCGTTCGCGCACCGCTTCGATGGTGAGGCCCGAGTAGTGCGCGTTCAAGTAGTTGTTGGCTTCGATCAGCTCGCTTTGGGTGTGGTCGCGCGCGGTGAAGACCACGCGGTTCTGCACGTCGCCGTCGGGCGCCACCAGGATCACCAGCACGCGGCGCTCGCCGAGGCGCAGAAATTCGATGTGATGGAACACGCTGCTCTTGCGCGGCGCCGTCACCACGCCGACAAAGTGCGACAGGCTCGAAAGCAGCTGCGCCGCATGCGCGATCACGCGCTGCGGCTGGTCGGGCTGCAGCTGCTCGTGCATGGAGCGCATGCCGGGCTCGTTGGGGTTCAGGTCGACGGGCCGCGCGGTGAGCATGGTGTCGACGAAGACCCGGTAGCCACGCGCGGTGGGCACGCGGCCGGCACTGGTGTGGGGGCTGGCGATGAGGCCCAGCTCTTCCAGGTCGGCCATCACGTTGCGGATGGTGGCGGGCGAGAGCTCCAGGCCGCTCGCCTTCGACAACGTGCGCGAACCCACCGGCGTGCCGTCGGCGATGTAGCGCTCGACAAGCGCTTTCAGCAGGGTTTTCGCGCGCTCGTCCAACATGGTGTTGATTGTAGTTGGCGGGGTTTCCACGCCCTGCGCACGCCACGATCATGCCCCGCTCAAGCCCCGCTCAAGCCCCGCCCACACAGGCGCCGCGCGCAAGTCGCTGTGGTGTAATTCTTCGCATGACCAGTCGCTTTCGCCACGCCGCACTCGTCGGCAAGTACGAGGCCCTGGGCATGCGTGGGGTGCTCGAAGAGATCGCGCAGTTCCTGCTGCGCCAGGGCCTGGCGGTGTCGCTCGAAGCGCAGACGGCGCTGAACACCGGCCTGACCGACCACGGCGCGCTCAGCGTCGATGAACTCGGCGCGCAGTGCGACATCGCGGTCGTCGTCGGTGGTGACGGCACCATGCTCGGCATCGCGCGGCAGCTCTCGCGTTTCAGCACGCCGTTGGTGGGCATCAACACCGGCCGCCTGGGTTTCATCACCGACGTGACCGTGGGCCAGTACGCCGAAGCGCTGGCGCCGATGCTGGCCGGCGACTTTGAAGAAGAACACCGAACCATGCTGGCCGGCCGGGTGTGGCGCGACGGCCATGAGGTGTTCGACGGCTTCGCGATGAACGACGTGGTGGTGAGCCGGGGCGCATCGGCCAGCATGGTCGAGTTGCGTGTGTCCATCGGCGACGAGTTCGTGGCGAACATCCGCGCTGACGGCTTGATCATCGGCTCGCCGACGGGGTCGACCGCCTACGCGCTGTCGGCCGGCGGGCCGCTGCTGCATCCGAGCCTGGGCGGCCTGGTGCTGGTGCCGATTGCGCCGCATGCGCTGTCGAACCGGCCCATCGTGGTGCCGGATTCGAGCGAGATCGTCATCGAAGTCATCAGCGGGCGCGACTGCAGCGTCAACTTCGACATGCAGTCGCTGGCGAGTCTGGCCCATCACGACCGCATCGTCATCAAGCGCTCGGCCCATGCCATCACGTTCCTGCATCCCGAAGGCTGGAGCTACTACG
>JAYSLR010000670.1:0-1876 GCA_043725365.1 Rhizobacter sp.
CGCCGCCGCACCGGCGATCGCCTGCATCAGCGCCTCGTGCGTGACCGCCTCGCCCGCGACCACCGACAGATCGCGCCAGACCGACTGCTGGCGCTGCACCGGCGCATGGGCCGGCAGCGCGCGCAGCGTCAGCGCCGCGGCGTCGAGCTCGAACAGCTGCGGTGCGGCCGGAAGCTCATAGGCCTGCCGCCACTTCGGGTGCAATTCGCCGGCAAAGCCGATCGCGATTCCGTCGAGCTCGATGCGAGCGCAGCGACCGGGGTGCATCGCCGGGTGCTCCGCGGGAACGAAGCGGGCGGCCCGCGGAGCAAGCAGCGCCTCGATGTCGCCCTTCAGGTCGAAGAAATCGACGCTGCGATCCTTCACCGCCCATTGCAGCGCATCGGCCGGGCCGTAGGCCAGGCCGGCCAGTCGCATGGTCTGCGCGACGCCGGCGACACTGGCCGCGCCATCGGCCACGGTGGCGTCGCGCCTGAACGCCCGCCCGGCCTCGAACACGCGCACGCGCGTGGCGGCCTTGCGCGACAGGTTGAGCCGCAGCACGCCGACCAGGCTGCCGAGCAGGCTGGAGCGCATCACCGCCAGCTGTGCCGCCATCGGATTCACGAGCCGGATCGGGTCGGGATTGCCGGCGAGCTCATGTTCCCAGCGTGCGTCGACAAAGCTGAAGTTGATCGTCTCCTGGTAGTCGAGCGCGGCCATGCGGTGGCGCACCGCGTCCAGGCTGCGCTGCGATTCGCTGCGCACGCGCGGCACCAGCGGCGCCAGCGGCGGCGTGGCCGGGAGCTGGCCGTAGCCCAGGACCTTGATCACTTCCTCGATCAGGTCTTCCTCGAGCAGCAGATCGAACCGCCAGCTCGGCGGCGTGACCGTCAGCACGCCCGGCGCGCTGCTGCACTGCAGACCCAGGCGCTGCATCACGCCTTCGCACTGCGCCTGCGTGACCGGCATGCCGATGATCCGGGCCGCACGCGCGATCCGCAGGCTGACCGGCCGGCGCGGCGGCAGGTTCAGCACCTGGTCGTCGATCGCGCCGCAGACGGTGTCGGGGCCGCCGCAGATGTCGACGATGAGTTGCGTGATGCGCTCGATGTGCTCGACCGTCAGCGCGGGATCGACGCCGCGCTCGAAGCGGTGCCCGGCGTCGGTGGCGAAGTTGTAGCGGCGCGAGCGCCCGGCCACCGCCTCGGGCCACCAGAACGCGGCTTCGACGTAGACGCTCTTCGTGTCGTCGGAGACTGCCGTCGCGTCGCCGCCCATGATGCCGGCGAGCGACTCGACCGACTCGCGCTGGTCAACGACATCGGCGATCACGCCGACCTGCGCGTCGACCTCGACCGTCGCGCCGTTCAGCAGCTTCAGCGATTCGCCGGCGCGGCCCCAGCGCACGACCAGGCCGCCGTGGATCTTGTCGAGGTCGAAGATGTGCGAGGGCCGCCCATACTCGAACATCACGTAGTTCGAGATGTCGACCAGCGCCGTCACCGAGCGCTGGCCGCAGCGCGCGAGGCGATCGACCATCCACGCCGGCGTCGGCGCCTTCGTGTCGACGTTGCGCACGATGCGCCCCGAGAAGCGACCGCACAGGTCCGGCGCCTCGACGCGGACGGGCAGCTTGTCGAGAATGCCGACCTTCACCGCTGGAAACGCCGGCTGGCGCAGCGGCGCGCCGGTCAGCGCCGACAGCTCGCGCGCGACGCCGTAGACGCTCAGGCAATGCGCGAGGTTCGGCGTGAGCTTGAGCGTCAGCAGCGTGTCGTCGAGCTGCAGATGGACGCGGATGTCCTGCCCGACGACGGCCGCGTCGTCCAGAATCAGCAGGCCGCCGTGGTCTTCGGAGAGCTTGAGCTCGCGCGCCGAGCACAGCATGCCCTGG
>JAYSLR010000671.1:0-7639 GCA_043725365.1 Rhizobacter sp.
GATGCAGCCGAGCGAGAACATGAAGCCGCGCGCCGAGTTGCACCAGTCGGCGCCGAGCGCGAGCATGCGCGCGATGTCGAACGCGCTGACGACCTTGCCGGCGCAGCCGATGCGGATCTTGTCGCGCAGGTTCAGCCCGACCAGCGTGTTGTGCACCAGCAGCAGCCCTTCCTGAAGTGGCGCGCCGACGTGGTCGGTGAATTCCAGCGGTGCCGCGCCGGTGCCGCCCTCGGCGCCGTCGACGACGATGAAGTCGGGCGTGATGCCGGTCTCCAGCATCGCCTTGGCGATCGCGAACCACTCCCAGGGGTGGCCGATGCACAGCTTGAAGCCGGTCGGCTTGCCGCCCGACAGCGTGCGCAGCCGCTCGATGAACTGCATCATCTCGATCGGCGTATTGAAGGCGCCATGGCTGGCCGGCGAGACGCAGTCCACCCACGGCGGCACGCCGCGCGCGGCGGCGATCTCGAGCGTGACCTTCGGACCCGGCAGCACGCCGCCGTGGCCCGGCTTCGCGCCCTGGCTGAGCTTGAGCTCGATCATCCGGACCTGCGGCTGGAGTGCGTTCTCGGTGAAGCGCTCCTCGCTGAACGAGCCGTCGAGGTGGCGGCAGCCGAAGTAGCCCGATCCGATCTCCCAGATCAGGTCGCCGCCCATCTCGCGGTGATAGCGGCTGATCGAGCCCTCGCCGGTGTCGTGCGCGAAGTTGCCGCGCCTGGCCCCGTTGTTGAGCGCCAGGATCGCGTTCGCGCTGAGCGCGCCGAAGCTCATCGCCGAGATGTTGAACAGGCTCGCGCTGTACGGCTGCGCGCGGCCGGCGCCGATCAGCACGCGGAAGTCGTGCGTGGGCAGCGAGGTGGGCTGCAGCGAGTGGTTGATCCACTCGTAGCCGACCGCGCCCACGTCCATCTGCGTGCCGAACGGCCGCTTGTCGGCGTCGCCCTTCGCGCGCTGGTAGACCAGCGAGCGCTGCTGGCGCGAGAACGGCGCGGCCTCGTTGTCGCCCTCGATGAAATACTGGCGCATCTCGGGGCGGATGAACTCGAGCAGGAAGCGCAGGTGGCCGATGACCGGGTAGTTGCGCAGGATCGAGTGGCGCGTCTGCAGCCGGTCGTGCACGCCGGTGCCGACCAGGAACATGAAGGCCAGCGCGAGCCAGCCGCCGATGCCGAACGCGACCCAGGTGAATGCGCACAGCAGCGCGCCGACCGCGCACAGCAGCCACACCGAGTAGCGCACCGGCACGTGGCGATCGAGCTGCTTGAGCCAATTGAACATGGGACCCCCTGCCGAAGTGCCGCGATGGTAGACCGCCCTCGAGGCCGTCGGGCCCGCGGGATTCCCGCATGCGGCGGCCGCCCGCGCGGCGTCTGCCGTTCGGTGTCGCCGAGCGGGCCGCGGTTCTTCAGCGATCCCTGCGTGGCGCCGGCGCCGGTGTCAGACCACCGCTTCCGGCAACTGCCGCAGGCGCCGCAGCGGCGAGCACACGATGACGAGCGCCTGCGCCGCGAAGCCCAGCGCGGTCACGGCGATGCAGACCTTCAGGCCCGCGTTGCCGGGCACCAGCGCGGCGATCCCGGCCCCGAGCGCCGCGCCGACCGGGCGCGAGCCGGCGTTGACGGTCAGGAACAGTGCCGAGACGCGGCCCAGCATGGCCGCGGGCGTGACCGTCTGGCGCAGCGTCGTCGACGACACCACCCACAGCACCGGCCCCGCGCCGAACAGGAAGAACGACGTGGCGGCCAGGCTTGCACTCGGAAACCACACGGTCGCGAGCATCACCAGGGCGGCCGCGACCGAGAACAGCGGCCCGATCACCACGGCCAAGCCGAAGCTCATCGCGCGCATCAGCCGCGATGCGAAGGCCGCGCCGACGACCATGCCGGCGCCGTAGGTGGCGAGCGTGCTGCCGACGCCGGCGGCGCTCAGGCCGAGCAGGTTCACCGCGTACGGCACGTAGGCCGCCTGCAGCACGAACCACGCGATGTTCCAGACCACGGCGGTCCACATGATGGGCCGCAGCAGGTCGTGGCGCCAGATCAGCTGCGCACCCTCGTGCAATTCGTGCAGCACGCGGCGCGGCGGCAGCGCCGGCCGCGGCGGGTCGGGCAGGCCGCGCAGGCAGGCCACCGCCACGCACGACAGCAGCAGCGCCAGCACGAACGCCGGCGGCCCGCCGGCCCAGCCGACGAGTGCGCCCGCCAGCGCCGGGCCGCCCGCGAAGGCGATGCTGCGCGCGACCTCGAGCCGCGCATTCGCGCTCGGCAGGGCCTCGCGCGGCACCAGGGCCGGCACCAACGACGGCGCGGCGACGCTGAACGCGACCGTGCCGGTGGCGCCGACGAAGCCGAGCACCGCGAGCCACGCGATCGACAGCTGGCCGCCGAACGCGAGCCCGGCCAGCACCAGCAGCGACGCGGCGCGCAGCGATTCGGCGCCGACGAGCAGGCCGCGGCGCGAGCGGCGGTCCGCAAGCATCCCGGCGGGAATCGACATCAGCAGGAACGGCAGCGTCTGCGCGGCCGACAGCAGCCCGGTCTGCGCTGCGCCGGCGCCCAAGGTCAGCACCGCCACCATCGGCACCGCGGCCAGGCTGGTCTGTTCGGCGGACTGGGCGGCGAGGTTCGACCAGGCCAGGCGGTGGAAGGCGGCGTTCGGCATGGGCTCACGATAGCTGCGGGATGCGTCAGCCGCTCGCCGGATCCGGACACGTCGGCGCGGCGGCGGCCGTCGCCGCTATACTGCGGGCCAGCGCTGATTTGTTCCGGCTTGCGGGCGCTCTATAAATTTCGCTAAAGACAGGACCCGACCAACCCGGTGTCCCGCTTTCGCGGCGCCGGGTTTTTCATTGTCGGGCGCTCATGGGTTCGGTCGGTCAGGTCACTCCGCAATCGATGCACTTCGCGCAGCCGCTGCCGCTGAAGAGCGGCGCGCAGCTGCGCGACTACACGCTGGTCTACGAGACCTACGGCACGCTGAACGCCGCGCGCAGCAACGCGGTGCTGGTGTGCCACGCGCTGAACGCGAGCCACCACGTCGCCGGCACCTACGAAGGCGACCCGAAGAGCGAAGGCTGGTGGGACAACCTGATCGGCCCGGGCAAGCCGCTGGACACGGACCGCTTCTTCGTGATCGGCGTCAACAACCCCGGGTCGTGCTTCGGCTCGACCGGCCCGATGCAGGCGAATCCCGACACCGGCCGGCCCTACGGCGCCGACTTTCCGGTCGTCACGGTCGAGGACTGGGTCGACGCGCAGGCGCGCCTGCTCGATGCGCTGGGCATCGGCCAGCTCGCCGCGGTGATCGGCGGCAGCCTCGGCGGCATGCAGGCGCTCTCTTGGTCGTTGCGCTACCCGCTGCGGCTGCGCCACTGCATCGCGGTGGCGACCGCGCCGAACCTGTCGGCGCAGAACATCGCGTTCAACGAGGTCGCGCGGCGCGCGATCGTCACCGACCCGGAGTTCCACGGCGGCCATTTCTATGCGCACGGCACCGTGCCGCGCCGCGGGTTGCGCGTGGCGCGGATGATCGGCCACATCACCTACCTCAGCGACGACGCGATGGAGGCCAAGTTCGGCCGCGAGCTGAAGAACGGCGTGCTCGGCTACAGCACGCAGGCGATCGAGTTCGAGATCGAGAGCTACCTGCGCCACCAGGGCGACAAGTTCAGCGAGTACTTCGACGCCAACACCTACCTGCTGATCACGCGCGCGCTCGACTACTTCGACCCGGCGCGCGAGTTCGGCGGCGACCTGACGGCGGCCTTCGCGGCCGCGGTGTGCCGGTTCCTGCTCGTCAGCTTCACAACCGACTGGCGCTTCGCCCCGGCGCGCTCGCGCGAGATCGTCAAGGCGCTGGTCGACCACAAGCGCGACGTGAGCTATGCCGAGATCGACGCGCCGCACGGCCACGATGCCTTCCTGCTCGACGATCCGCGCTACCACGGCATCCTGCGCGCGTATTTCGACAACGTCGCGCAGGAGGTGAGTAGTGGGCGCGGGCCGAGCGCCGGGCCGCCCCAAGCCGGCCCGCATCCCCCCGGGGGATCGGCCGACGTATCCGTCGGACGAGGGGCACCATGAGCGACCGCAAGGACATGGAGCTGATCGCCGCGCTGGTGCCGCCCGGCTCGCGCGTGCTCGACCTCGGCTGTGGCAACGGCGAGTTCCTCGCCTACCTGCGCGACCACCGCCAGTGCAGCGGCTACGGTGTCGAGATCGCCGACGCGAACGTGCTCGCCTGCACGCAGCGCGGCGTCAACGTGATCCAGCTCAATCTCGAGGAGGGCCTGGCGCTGTTCGAGGACCAGAGCTTCGACGTCGTGCTGCAGCTCGAGACGCTGCAGCACCTGCGCAACACCGAGAAGATGCTGCGCGAGACCGCGCGCGTCGGCCGCGTCGGCATCGTCAGCTTTCCGAATTTCGCGCACTGGCCGAACCGGCTGCAGGTGATGGCCGGCCGCATGCCGGTGACACGCGTGCTGCCGTACCAGTGGTACGACACGCCGAACATCCGCGTCGGCACCTTTGCCGACTTCGAGGTGCTGGCGCGCAAGGATTCCTTTCGCATCCTCGACGCCTTCGGCATCCAGAACGGCGCGGCGGTGCGGCGCTGGCCGAACCTGCGCGCGAGCGTGGCGGTGTTCAAGTTCGAGCGCGGTTAGCCGACCGCCGGTACGTCGGCGCCGGCCACGCGCGACCCGTGCGTCGAACCGCGCGGCGCTACGCCACGTGGCCCATCCCGAGAAGGTAGGCGTCGAACACCTGCGCGCCGACGCGCAGCAGGTCGAAGCCGTCGCGGTCGAGCATCCAGTTCTGCAGCAGGCCGTCGAACAGCGCCAGCATGCCCAGCGCCGCGCTGCGCGGCGGCGCCGCCTTCGGCAGCGCGCCAATGCGCTGCGCGCGCCTGAAGGCGCGCTCCATGTCGGCCAGGCATTCGTTGCGCATCGCGAGGTGGTGCGCGCGGACCGCGTCCATCTCGCCGACGTACTCGACCTTGTGCGTGGCGATCTCGAACACGCGCCGCAGCTGCGGGTCGGTCATGACCTTGCGCAGCACGTCGACCAGGCCGGCGCGCATCTGCGCCAGCGTGATGTCCCGGCCCTTGAAGCCGCACGCGTCGGTCTGCTCGAGCGGCAGCGTGACGCGCTCCATCATCGCGTTGAACAGGTCGGCCTTGTCGTGGAAGTGCCAGTAGATCGCGCCGCGCGTCAGGCCCGCGGCCTTGGCGATCTCGCCGAGCGACGTGCCCGAGACGCCGCGCTGCTCGAACACCAGCTCGGCGGTGTCGAGGATGTGGCTGCGGGTGGCCTGGGCTTCTTCCTTGGTGCGGCGGGCCATGGTGCTTGGGTAGAGTGGTGCAGCCGGTCTCGTGCTTACATTCACGACTGTATGTATACTAACTCCGAACGACGGCCGGCGGGCCATCGTTCGTCGTTGCGCCGGCGCGCCTCATCTGCTGAAGGGTTCTGCATGTTTACGTTGAAAGACGTTCCGGCGCGTTGCGCTGTCGCAAGTGCCGTCGTGATCGCCGCGTCGCTCGCCGCCGGATGCGGGCAGAAGCCCGAGGCCGGCGGGCCGCCGGGCGGGGGCATGCCGCCGGCCGAGGTCGGCGTGATCACCGTCGCGCCGCAGGCCATCGGGCTGGCGACCGAGCTGCCGGGCCGGCTCGAGGCCTCGCGCGTCGCGCAGGTGCGGGCGCGCGCCGCCGGCATCCTGCAGAAGCGGGTGTTCACCGAAGGCAGCGATGTGAAGGCCGGCCAGCTGCTGTTTCGCATCGACGCGGCGCCCTACGAAGCGAGTGCGGCAAGCGCCCGGGCCGCGCTCGCGCGCGCGCAGGCGAACCTGACGCAGGCCGCGGCGCTGGCCGAGCGCTACCAGCCGCTGCTCGAGGCGAACGCGATCAGCCAGCAGGAGTACGTCAACGCGGTGGCGGCGCGCAAGACCGCCGAGGCCGACGTGGCCACCGGCCGCGCGAACCTTCAGACGGCGCAGATCAACCTCGGCTACGCGTCGGTGACCGCGCCGATCTCCGGCCGCATCGGCCGCGCACTCGTCACCGAAGGCGCGCTCGTCGGCCAGGGCGACGCGACGCCGCTGGCGACGATCCAGCAGATCAACCCGATGTACGTGAACTTCACGCAGTCCACGACCGACGTGCTGCGCCTGCGCAAGGCGGTCGAGAGCGGCCAGTTCAAGCGCGCCGGCGGTGACGGGGCGAGCGTGCGCGTGATCCTCGAAGACGGCAGCGACTACGGCCAGCCCGGCAAGCTGCTGTTCTCGGACCTGACGGTCGACCCGACCTCGGGTCAGATCACGCTGCGCGCCGAGGTGCCGAACCCGACCGGGCTGCTGCTGCCGGGCATGTATGTGCGCGTGCGGCTCGAGCAGGCGCGCTCCGAGGCCGGCATCGTCGTGCCGCAGCAGGCGGTGACGCGCGGCTCGACCGGCGACAGCGTGATGGTCGTCGCCTCCGACGGCAAGGTCGCCCCGCGGCCCGTCAAGATCGGCTCGTCGGTGAACGGGCGGTGGGTCGTGCTCGACGGGCTGAAGCCGGGCGAGCAGGTCATGGTCGACGGCTTCCAGAAGCTGCGCGGCAACGCGCCGGTCAAGCCGGTGCCCTGGAACCCGGCGGCGAGTGGGGCAGGCGCAGCGGCGGCGAGCGCCCCGGCTCCGGCCGCGTCGGCCAAGTAAGAGGCGCACGCCATGGCCCAGTTCTTCATCGATCGGCCCATCTTCGCGTGGGTGATCGCGCTGTTCATCCTGGTGCTCGGTGGCGTGGCCATCAAGCAGCTGCCGGTGGCGCAGTACCCGACCGTCGCGCCGCCGTCGATCGTGCTGACCGCGACCTACCCCGGCGCCTCGGCGCAGACGCTCGAGGACAGCGTCATCAGCGTCGTCGAGCAGGAGATGAACGGCTCGCCCGGCCTGATCTACATGGAGTCGGTGAGTCAGGCCAACGGCGTCGGCCAGATCACGCTGACCTTCGAGTCAGGCACCGATGCGAACCTCGCGCAGGTCGACGTCCAGAACCGGCTGAGCCGCGCCGCGCCGCGGCTGCCGGCGGCGGTGACGCAGCAGGGCGTGCGCGTCGACAAGGCGCGCGCGAACTTCCTGCTGTTCACGATCCTGTCCAGCGACGACCCGGCGTTCACCCCGATCGCGCTCGGCGACTATGCCTCGCGCACCGTGCTGCCCGAGATCCAGCGCCTGCCCGGCGTCGGCCAGGCGCAGCTGTTCGGCACCGAGCGTTCGATGCGGATCTGGATCGATCCGGCCAAGCTGGTCGGCTTCGGCCTGTCGCCGATCGACGTGAACCGCGCCATCACGGCGCAGAACGCGCAGGTCGCGTCGGGCACGATCGGCGACCTGCCGAACGTGCCGGGGCAGGGCATCTCGGCCACCGTGGTGGTGAAGGGCCAGCTCGTCTCCGAGAAGCAGTTCGGCGACATCGTGCTGCGCGCCAACACCGACGGCTCGACGGTGCGGCTGCGCGACGTGGCGCGCATCGAGCTCGGCGGCCAGAGCTACGGCACGCAGGCGCGCCTGAACGGCAAGCCCTCGACCGGCATCGGCGTGCAGCTCTCGCCCACCGGCAACGCGCTGGCGACCGCGACGCTGGTGCGCCAGCGCATGACCGA
>JAYSLR010000672.1:0-4817 GCA_043725365.1 Rhizobacter sp.
GAAGCTCAGGTTGTTCATGCGCGCGAAGGCCATGTCGGGCGCGCCGATCTGCAGCGGGATCATCCAGTTCGCGAAGCCGACGAAGGCCGGCATGATCGCCCCGAACACCATGATCAGGCCGTGCATCGTGGTGAGCTGGTTGAACATCTGCGGGTTCATGAACTGCAGCCCGGGCTCGAACAGCTCGGCACGGATCGCCAGCGCCAGGATCCCGCCGATGATGAACATCGTGAACGAGAACAGCAGGTACATCGTGCCGATGTCCTTGTGGTTCGTCGCGTACAGCCAGCGTCGCCAGCCGTGCGGCGCGTGGTGCGCGTGATCGTCGTGTGCGTGGTCGTGGCCGTGGCCGGGGTGGTCGATGACTGCGCTCATGGCAATTCCTGTTTTCTGTACGACGGTGTCGGATTCGGTGGCGGGCGCTCGCGCGTCACTTGCGCGCGGCAGCCACGTCCGAGGGCTGCACGATCTGCCCGGTCTTGTTCGACCAGTTGTTCTTGGTGAAGGTGATCACGGCCGCCAGTTCGGTGTCCGACAGCTGCTTCCACGACGGCATCGCGCCGTTGTTCTGGCCGTTCAGCACGGTGTGAATCTGCACGGTCTTGTCGGCGTCGAGCACCTTCGGCGAGCCGTCGAGCGGCTTGATCGGGCCGCCGCCCTTGCCGTTGGCCTGGTGGCAGGCGGCGCAGTTGCCAGCGTAGACCTTCTCGCCGCGCGCGAGCAGGTCGGGCAGCGTCCAGACCTTCGCCGGATCGTCGGCCAGCGCGGCCGCCTCCTTCTTCTTGGCATCGACCCAGGCCGTGTAGTCGGCCTGCGACAACACCTTCACCTGGATCGGCATGTACGAGTGCTCCTTGCCGCACAGCTGCGAGCACTGGCCGTAGTAGGTGCCGACCTTCTCGGCGCGGAACCAGGTGTCGCGCACGAAGCCGGGCAGCGCGGTTTCCTGGATGCCCAGCGACGGCACGTAATACGCGTGGATCACGTCGTTGGCGGTCGTGATGAGGCGGATCTTCTTGTTCACCGGCACGACCAGCGGGTTGTCGACCTTCAGCAGGTAGTCGTCGCCGGCGGGCTTGCCGGCGTCGGACATCTCGCGCTGCGCGGTGTCCAGCGTCGAGACGAAGCCGATGCCCTCGCCCTCGCCCTTCAGGTAGTCGTAACCCCACTTCCACTGCATGCCGGTGGTCTTGATCGTCAGGTCGGCGGCGCTGGTGTCCTTCATCGCGACGACGACCTTGGTCGCGGGCAGCGCCATGCCGATCACGATGACGAACGGCACGATGGTCCAGACAATCTCGACCGTCGTGCTCTCGTGGAAGTTCGCGGCCTTCGCGCCCTTCGACTTGCGGTGCTTGAAGATCGAATAGAACATCACCCCGAACACGCCGATGAAGATGACCGTGCAGATCACCAGCATGAAGTAGTGCAGCGAGCGCTGGTCGGCGGCGATCTGGGTCACCGCCGGGTCCAGGTCGAACTGGTTGACCGCCGGGCCGCCGGGCAGGTCGCCCACGGCCTGCGCCAGCCGGGTTGCGAGCAACGCGCCCAGCGTCACGCCGAGCTGGCCGGCCCGGAGCCACAGTGCTTTCATCGTCTTCATGGTTGCCACTTCAGTTTTCGGATTTGTCTTGCAATTCGTGCCCGGGCGCGGCGGCCTGGGCCGCCATCCACTGCCAGCGCCGCAGCGCCCAACGCAATTCTTCGGCCAGCTGGCGCCGCAGTTCGGGGCGCACATAGCGCCCCACCGCGATGCGCTGGCCCTGGCCCGACAGCTCGATCAGCGAGCGATCGCCGTGTTCGGGCTCGACCCGCACCCAGGCCGGGGCGAACTCGGCTCGCTCGACGCGCCGGCCGAACATGTGCTCGACCGTCAGCCGGCCCGGCTGCAACCGGATGCGCTCGCCATCGGTGGCATGGCGCGAGTAGACCAGCAGCGCGACGCCGACAGCGATGATCTCGAGCGATGCGAACGGCATCACCAGGCGTGCACCCTGGGTCCAGAAGAAGCCGCCGATCGCCAGCGACACCAGGCACAACGAGGTGTAGAAACCCATCATCTGGCGCGGCGTGGTCGAGCAGTTGCGCTTGAGCATCCACTGCAGCGAGCGATCGCCGGCGCCGGCCTCCGCGCCGAAGCGCAACGACCGCGGCGATGCCGCCATGGCGATGGAGGGGTGAGAAATGGTGGCTGACATCCCGCGCGTGCCTATTCCTGCTGACTGCCTTCAATACCTTGCCTTCGACCGGCGCCGACCCATTCGCCGCTCCGCTCACCCGCACGCCGATGCCGCCGCGCACACGAACCGAGCGCGGAAAAGGCCGAGCCCAACTGCGAGAGTTTAGCGCAGAGCCTATGCCGGTTTGCCCGGGCCGTGGCTGGAACGCACCATCGCGCGCATGTCGGCCAGCGACACCGTGGTGGCTTCGCCGCTGCGCAGGCGCGGTGCGGCCTTGAATGCGTGGCCGTAGGCGACTTCGAAGCTCAGGCCGAGCGTCCCGTCGGGGGCGGCCAGCGCCTCGAGTTCGTGCTCGAGCCGGGCGCGCCAGCGCGGCGTGCGCAACCCCGCGGCACGGTCGGGGGCCGTATTGCCGCCGAGCGTGCGCAGTTCGCTCAGCAGGGCCTGCGGGCTGTTCCAGCGCAGCGTCAGTGTCTCCTGGTCCATCACGGGGTCGGCGAATCCGGCGCGCACCAGCATGTCGCCGAGGTCGTGCATGTCGACGAAGCCCGGTGTCGGCGCCGGCCAGCCCAGGCGCTCGTACAGCGTGCGCAGCTCGCGCAGCGTGCCCGGGCCCAGGCACGAGAACATCACGAAGCCGTCGACGCGCAGCAGGCCGTGCCAGCGCTCGATCAGCGCGACCGGGTCGACAACCGCGTGCAACATCATGTTGGCCCACACCAGACCGGCGCCCGACGCGATCTCGTCGTCCTCGCGCGCGAACTGGATGGCGGCGCCGGTCCAGCGTGCCGCGGTCCACCACGGGCGCTGCGCCTGCGCGCGGCTGCGCTCGAGCCAGTGCGCGTCCGGTTCGACACGCAGTTGCTGCGCCTTCGGGTAAGCCTGCGCCAGCCGCGTCGCGCCGGCGCCGAGGGCGCTCCACCAGTCGATCACGCGCTCGGGTTGCAGCAGGATCAGCTCCAGCTTCTCGGCCATGCGGCGCGCGACCTCGCCGTGCAGCCAGGGCGGCTGCGGCGCGCGCGCCATGCGCCGCAGCGCCGCGCGCACCGCGATCGGGTCGAGACGGCGGGCGCGGGTGTCGGGCGATGCGGGCATGCGGGCCAGTATATTGAGCCGTGCTGTTTCCCCGCCGTCCGAATTCGATGCGTGCGTCTGCGCCGGCGCGCCTGCCGAGCCTGTGCGCGATCTGCCGGGGCTGGGGCGGGCAACGCGTGTGCGCGGCGTGCGAGCAGCGCTACGTCGCGGCGCTGCCGCGCTGCCGCCGTTGCGCGCTGCAGGTCCCCGCCGGCACCGCGGTCTGCGGCGCGTGCCTGACCGACCCGCCACCGTTCGTGAGCGCGATCGCCGCAGTCGACTACGACCACCCCTGGGACGGCCTGATCACGCACTTCAAGTTCCACGCCGCGCTCGACCTGGCACCGGCGCTCGCCGCACAGATGCTGGCCGCACTGCGGCGCAGCGACGCGCCGGCGCCGGCGCTGCTGCTGCCGGTCCCGCTCAGCGAGGCGCGGCTGCGCGAGCGCGGCTACAACCAGGCCTGGGAGCTGGTGCGCCGGCTCGGCCGCACGCTGCGCTGCCCGACGGATGCGCGGCTGCTGCTGCGCGTGCGGGACACGCCGCACCAGCTCGCGTTTCCGCCCGCGCAGCGTGCCGGCAACGTGCGCGCCGCGTTCGCGGTCGAGCCACGCCGCGTCGGCGAGCTGCACGGACGCAGCGTCACGCTGGTCGACGACGTGATGACCACCGGCGCGACGCTCGCCGAAGCCGCGCGCACGCTGCTCCAAGCCGGCGCCGCCGAGGTCGGCGTGTGGGTCGTCGCACGCACACCGCGCCACGACGGCGCCTGAGCGCCGCGCCGACAATCGCCCGATGTTCAACATCGTCCTCGTCCAGCCGGAGATTCCGCCGAACACCGGCAACGTGATCCGCCTGGCCGCCAACACCGGCTGTGCACTGCACCTGATCGAGCCGCTCGGGTTCTCGATGGACGACCGCCAGCTCAGGCGCGCCGGGCTCGACTACCACGAGTACGCGCCGGTGCAGCGCCACGCGTCGTGGGACTCGTTCGTCGCGCAGATGAGGCCGGATCCGCTGCGCCTGTTCGCGTTCACGACGCGCGGCAGCCGGCCCTTCGCCGGGATCGCGTGGCGCGCCGGCGACTGGCTCGTGTTCGGTTCCGAGACCGCCGGGCTGCCCGCCGCACTGCGCGACAGCGTGGCCGGCACGCAGCGCGTGCGCCTGCCGATGCGCGCCGACCAGCGCAGCCTGAACCTCAGCAACGCCGTGGCGGTCGCGGTGTTCGAGGCCTGGCGCCAGAACGGTTATGCGGGTGGCTGCTGACACGCGGCCAGCGCCGGGCCGCTCCCAAGCGGCCGCGCACCCGCCCGGCGGGTGGTGACGGTACTCCGTCACCGGGTGCTCCATCACTCGGGCTGCACGCCCGCGGCCTTGATGACCTTGGCCCAGCGCTCGTGCTCGGTCTTCATCAGCCCCGCCAGCGCCTCGGGCGCGGTGCCGGCGGCGCTGAAGTACTGGCCCAGCATCTTGCCGCGCACCTCGTCGCTCTTGATGATGCGGATCAGCTCGCGCGCGACGCGATCGACGATCGCTTTCGGCGTGCCCGCCGGCGCCAGCACC